>JAAFKL010000319.1 GCA_021399405.1 Candidatus Heimdallarchaeota archaeon
CTTTAAGATTTAGAATATGATCACGATTAGATCGTTTACCAGTATTTCCGCTGACTAGCCAATTGAAAAGATCTCTCATAATAAATCACTTTAGAATACAATCAAAGGTTTGATCAATATCTACAATTAAATGAGTTTTTCACAATAATAAAACCTTCGTAACTTCATTATTAGAAAAAGGCATTTTCTATATAGTTTAAATCCTCTAAACGTGTTCCTATACTTGTTTTGTGCAAAATAATCTAACGTAACATCGATTGTCATAGAATATCGAAGGTTAATTCGAAACAAAAATCGATATTTATTGATCTGAAAAGAGCAACCTTAATACTTGGATTGGGAAAATTAATATTAAATCAAGGTATCTAGGAGGATTGGTTGTGAGTAGTAATCTTTATGCACGTGCAAAACAATTAGCTGAGAAAGCTGTAAATGCAGATAATGCAGGTAAGTTCCAAGAAGCATTAAATTTATATCTACAAGCTGCAGAAATATTAGTCGAGATGGGAAAAATCACTGGTAATCCTAGATTACGACAAACATATGAACAAAGAGCTAAAGAATACATTTCAAGATCTAAATCTTTGAAACCTTTAATTAAACAAAAAGCGAAACTTGGATCCTCAAAATCAAGTTCCAGTTCTGGTGATGAAGATGATGATGAACTTGATGAGTCGATCGCAGGTGCGATTGTTTCAGAAAAACCTGATATCTCCCTTACTGATGTTGCAGGATTGCATACAGCAAAGAGAGCCCTTAGAGAATCAATTGTACTGCCACTAATGAGACCTGACCTATTTACCGGATCACGGCAACCATGGAGGGGGATATTATTACATGGCCCTCCAGGATGTGGTAAAACAATGATTGCAAAGGCTACTGCTGGAGATATCGAGGCTACATTTTTTAATATATCAGCCGCAACTTTGGTTAGTAAATATTTGGGTGAGAGTGAAAAATTAGTAAAGAAACTTTATGAAACTGCAATAGAAAGACAGCCTTCTATCATCTTCATAGATGAGGTAGATTCATTAACTCAATCGCGTGGGGATGGTGAACATGATGCTATGCGAAGGGTGAAAACTCAATTACTTACCAGTATGGAGGGATTATCTTCAAAGAAGGATGATAGAGTGGTTACCATAGGCGCAACAAATATTCCTTGGGAGATTGATTCTGCTTTCAGAAGACGATTCCAAAGAAGAATTTATGTCGGTTTACCAGATGAAGAGGCAAGAGAAGTTATCTTTAAGGTAAACTCGAAAGGGATCGAATTAGATGATAGTGTTGATTTTAAGCACCTCGCTGGACTCTCAGATGGATTTTCAGGATCTGATATTGCAAATGTATGTAGAGATGCAATAATGACCCCAATCAGAGAATTGGATAGTACTGATTTGATAAATGACACAAGTGTTGCTGCAAGAGCTGTGATTCAGAATGACTACATAGTCTCATTAAAAAATGCAAATAAATCAGTTTCAACAAGGGAATTGGTGAAATTTGATGAATGGAACGAAGAATTTGGTGCTTCGTAATGTCGATCAAAGAGAGACCTCGAGAAAAAAAAGAGGACAAAAAAGAAAAATCTGAGGACTCTAAAAAGATTAATGATTGGTTAGACAATGTCGATATGGAAAAAATTGAGAATAAAACAATTGAAGCTGAACCAAAACAAGAAACAATCACGAAGCCCGAAAACACAGTGATATCACCTAAAGTAGATGAGGAGATTGTGATTACTGAAATTGTGGAAGTGGCACCTGTTGACATTTTTCTCATTAAAATGCCACCTTGGGTCAAAAAACCATGGATGTATGTTAAACCAACACATGAACATCAATTGAGTTCATGGTTAGATTCATGGCAAGGATTAGTATTAGACTATTCAAGGTCATACAAAATCCACATTGTTAACCTCTCCGAATTAAACACTAAATACCCGTTCACAAATCAAGAAATTGGTAAAATATTGACATATGATCAATTACAGACTATTATCGATAAGATGGTCACAGAAGGATTAGCTAGATGGATCGATGAAACCAAAATATCAGCAAGAATTTATTATCTCACCAATAAAGATTGGGCAAGTAGGGTAATGGCTTATCTCATGGAAAGTGGTTATGCTGCTGAGGTAATGACCTTTTTCGAATTACAAGGACTTGAGCAAGAATGGAGCACGCTACCAAGAGCAGAATTAAGGGATATTTTTGATATATTAGTTATGGATGGAAGAGCAAAATGGGTTGGAGAAGGAAAAGATACATTATCATTTATTTTATAATTTGATTAAATTCTTTTTTATGATTCACCCAAGCTTGGGAACCAATATTTGGTACCTTCATGATACGTTTCATCTTTGAGTACCATACCCTGTTGAACTAATTCATTCAAAACCCGACTAGCACGTTCTGGTTCCCACGAAGCATGTATTATCAGTTTTTCACGAGTAAGGAATCCAAATCTTGCTGCGAGATCAAATACAGATTGTTGATCTGGTGACATCTCAATAGAGACGAATTCTACAATTAAAACACCAGAAGGTAATTTACGAAGTGGTTGAATCAATTTATCACTGATCAATTTGTCTAATGATCTAGTTACATCTTTGGGAGAAACTATCTTACCTGGTCGTTTTCGATTGACTTGAATTACTAATTCTGCCAAAGAAATGAGACCTCCTTTGCTGTTTATTGTTTCTCTTCCAAGTTCAAGAATTTCATTGGCTAATTGATCATAAAATCCTGAACCGCGTAATTTTTCCATGAAGGAAGGACTTTCTTTCCATTCATAAACACCTATTTCCTCAGGTAATCCAAGTTCATCACGCAATCTACTTACTTTTTGGTAATAATCTTGGTTTCCTTTGATTTCCTTGGAATGTTTTTTCTCAAATTTCTTGAGGCCTTTTTTTAGTGCTTCGACATTTTCAATTAGACTATCAAGTTCTTCAAGCATTATCTCTGCTTCTTTTCTTTGATAAGCACTTTTTTCGCGTAGTTTCCTCTCGATTTCTCTTAAACCCATATTACAACTCCCTTAGTTGTCTTCGAAATTCATTCAACCATCTAACTGCATCAAATTCTAGTTTTTCACAATGTTCGTCGCCAAGTACTTGGCTTGGTTTCTCATCACTTAGAGTTTTGACCCATCCATTAATTTCAATTATACTTCTAGAACTCTCATCAATTTTAGGAAATTTGCTTAATATTGCATTCATATCATCCAGTAATGGTATAATGTATTCCACTTTAGCAACTGTTCGCAGCTTAAGTAGATCAATTAGTTCAATTGCACTTGCAACATAATCAGCCGATCTAGCTGGCAATTCTTTCAATTGTTTATATTCTAGTGACACAGCATCTTCATCCAAACCTTCGGCTAAATCCAGGCGTCTCATCCCTTCAGGATATTTTTCATGTAAATTCTCGCGGGTTATAAATTCCTGAATATTGAATCCAATTTTTTCTAGTTGGATACGAGCTTTAAATACATCAGATATACATGCCTTGAGTTGTCTTCTCAGCAATGTCTCTTCAACCAACCCTTTATCAAAATATTTTGATAATTTATCCATGGTTGCGATTGCCGCAAACAGGTCAGCTTCAATTTGTAATGGGTCTTTGGGTCTTCTCGATGTAATCATTTCGTTCACCTACTAATTTCTTTAATTCGGTATTTTGGATATACCATTCTCTCCTGTACTTACGGTAAAGTCTGAAGAAATCTGTTTGATCAATATCAGCTTCCTCAAATTTTACTTCTAGTAATTCTACCAAATCATTGAGAGCCAAAATTTGACATTCTAGATCAAGTTTATGTGAAATTTGCATTGAACCTACAGCGATAGAGTCAATTCCTGCACTTTTCAATTTAGCAGCTTTTAACTCATTGATCTTTCTATTATATTCCGCAATTTCATTTTGTATTTCAATAATCTCTTGTTCAGATCTGGAAGGTGTTGATTGTGGTGTTGAAGCAATAGATATTGATTTACTTGATTTAACAAATAATCTTCTCGTAGAAGTAATTATATCTTTCATCCTGTAATTTGGTTCCCACATATCCAGAAGTTGCATATCCAGGGATCGATCTGAATTAATATTCGGATGACTAATATTGGTAATAACTTTTACTTCTGGTTTAATAAATGGGTAGTATTCCGGGACAATAATACTGATAATGATATCCTCACCATCTGGTGCCCTACCTACCTTACCAGTAAATTGATTCCCATTGACACTGAATGTGGGCTCATTACGCACTATCCAGTCAAGTTCTTGAGCAATTATCAAATCGGGATTGTCAGACATCTTTCCTTTGTTCACCTATCCAATGTTAATGTATTTGTATTCCTAAAATATAAAGGTTTAACAAATAATCCTATAATATTCGCGGAAATTATTCATTTTCGTAAATATATTGAACGATTTTACCTTCAATTATTTGATTTAATCATTATAAAAATCTCATTTATCATAAAAATCTGCTGAAACATTGTTGTTAACAAATAATAAGATTTGACTAGATTGTTAAGATCGCTATCGATAAGGATTTTAAGTATAATTCGAAAAAGAGTATGCCTAATCTGATGCGTCCGTGGCCCAGTCCGGTTAAGGCATCCGACTGTTAAAACCATTTTTGGTTTCAGATATCGGGAGATCGCAGGTTCGAATCCTGCCGGACGCGTTTTTTTTTATTTAATTTTTTCTGTTTATTATATATTAATGATATATCGTGGATATTATCTGTTGAAGGATCTAACGAATTCTCATCCCATCTTGAAAGAAATACATTGAGGTTTGAGGAATTTTTACAGCTACTTCCACGCCTGCCTTAAGTTTACTTACATTTGATATATTTTCAACCACATTCACCACAAAGGGTGTATTATCAGATAAAGTAAGCTCTATCTGTAAAAACGACCCCATATAGGCTAAATGTTTTAGTTTACCATGAATTATGTTACCATCTGTAGATTTTGGATTAAATTCTAAATCATCATATCTAACCACGATATCTACCTTTTCACCCAGTCTAATATTATCACCTTGAAGTTTAATTGATAACTTTTCTCCATTATCTAAATCTATTGTGGCTTCTCCTGAAGCATATTTACTTAATGTTCCATTTAAAGAATTGTTCTCACCAACAAAATTAGCTACAAAAGAAGTTCCAGGGTCAGTAAAAATATTAATCGGCGTATCCTCTTGGATTAGCTTACCTTCATCAATAATTGCTATCCTATCACTTATGGCAAGCGCTTCTGTTTGATCATGTGTGACATAAACAACGGTTACACCAACATCCTTAGCAATTTCTCTTATCTCTGTTCTCAATTCTACTCTAAGTTGAAAATCAAGATTAGATAATGGTTCATCACAGAGAAGAACTGTCGGTGAAATTGCTAAAGCCCTCGCTAGTGCTACACGCTGTTGTTGACCACCAGATAATTGAGTAGGATATTTTTGATCTTGGCCTTTCAATTTAACCTGCTCTATTAAGTCCATGGTTATTTTTTTTCGTTCCTTTTTCGCAACTTTTCTGATTTTTAATCCATAACCAATGTTGGCTTCGATTGTCATATGCGGCCACAGTGCATAATTCTGAAATATCATACCCATATCCCTTTTTTGAGGTGGCATCAAGGTGATATCAGTACCATCCAAGTAGATTTTCCCTTCAGATGGTATATTAAATCCTGCAACAGCGCGTAAAATGGATGTTTTACCACAGCCACTGGGGCCTAGTAGTGTAACAATTTCTGAATCTTTAATTGTTAGGTTTACACCATCTACAGCTAGGAAGTCGTCATATTTTATGTGAATGTTTTCTAAAATTAATTCTACCATATTATTTCACCAAATTATAGGCCTGAAATTGCCTCTGCTCGGTTCTTAAGAAGTAAATTTGTCACCAACAGACTGATAGTTTGGATTGCCATCAGAAATATTCCGATTGCAGCTAATTCTCCTATTTTACCGTTTGAATCTGCCATTTTCCAAGTCAAAGTTCCATAGGTATTATCCGCCACCAATATCAATGTTGTACTTACTTCACTCATATTATACACCAGAGATACTAAAGCACCACCAACGATGTTTAAAGCAATAAGTGGAATGATTACCTCCACAATGACTCTTTGCTTACTTGCTCCCATATTCATTGCGGATTCTTCTAGTACCTCGTCTGTCTGTTGCAAACCAGCATAAACAGCCCTTACAGTAAAAGGGAATTTTCGAATTGTGTAACTAATAACCAATAAGGTTGGTGGATATACAATTGGATTAAGGGTAATAATTGTATCTCCAATTTGTCCATATGTGCCCATCCCTCCAAACATTTTGATAAATCCAATACCAAGTACTATTCCAGGGATGGCAATTGGGATAGTAACTAGTGTATCAAATAATGTTTGACCTCGGAATTTTTTACGATTAGCAACATACCCTGCCAATGTTGCTAGAATGACAATTAGAAATGTGGCAATTAAACTATAAGTTATTGTATTTATGAAAAATTGCCGGAATCCTGAATCTGGATCAATAAGGAAAGCTAAATTATCACCTGTAAACTGTAATGGCCAAACTTGGGGAACTGTCGTTCCCGCAATAAGCACACCTAAATGTGGTATAGTTGCAATTGTGAGTAAGAAGAAGAAATAGGCATAAATCGATATTTTTCCAACAACTCCTGGTTTGAAAGTTCTAAATTCACCAGCCCTACCTTTACTAACCATTGAGTATTGTCTTAGGGAAACGTATTTTCTAATCATGAAAAATCCAATTAAAGCAAAGATAAGAAGAATTGCCCCCAATATTGCACTTTCTTGTGCTATATCGCTACTTTCTGCTTCTGCAAAAATATGCTTGGCAATGTAATATGTAATTGTTTGCTTAGCTATAGGATCCCCAAAACCTGCAAAAATTATTGGTGTCCCTAAATCTTCCATGGCTAAAATAAATACTAAAATACTCCCAGAAGCAATTCCGGGAAGAGCTAAAGGTAACGTCACTGTTCTCATTATTCTTAATCGTGAAGCTCCGAGATTCTCTGCTGATTCTTCCATACTAGGATCTGTATTCATTAAAGAACTGTAAACATTCAAATGAATGAGTGTGAAATAATGTAATGATTGTACGAATACAATGGCTGCAATACCTTCCAATACAATCTTAATTCCAAATACTGGTGATAAGAAACGTTCGTTGAAAATCCCGTTATCTCCAAGTAATGCAAAAAACCCAACACCACTTACAAAAGGTGGCAGTACAAGAGGAATTAATAATAATCCACCGAGTAAAGCTTTACCTCTGAATTCAACTCGAGCCATGAGTATTGCACTGAATACTCCTAAAATCAATGAAATTAATGTCGTTAGAACTCCAATTACAATTGTATTAAGAAAAATACCCAGGTTTGGTCCTCTTATTAAATACACATCAGCATCTGAACGATGATCAATTCGAATGATGTAGCCACCTTTATCTAAATCTCCTTTGGGATTGAAAAATGTCGGATTATTAAATAATTCACGAAAAGCTTGAAATCGAAATTCACCTTTTACATAAACTGAAGCTACAAGAACTTGACCCAGTGGTATTATTAGAAAAATTGAGAAAAACACTGTAATGAAAATGATTACAGACCATGAAACTGGATCGCGTTTGTAACTCGCAATAATACCCGAAAAAGGTCTTTTAGGCCCTCTAGGTTTAGGTTTTATTTTGTCAGTTAATGTTAGATCTTCAGAGCTACTGTCTATCAACAAATTTTATCGGGAATTAAGATTTTATAACAATATTCAATTTTGATCTAGTTTTTTTCGCTTATTGACGACTTTAATAATCAAAATTGGAGTAAACATGCCACCTATTAACCATAAAGTGGGAAGAGGAACATCTTCCGTAGTGTCAGAAGCAGTTGACCCAGTATCACTTGATGTAACGATAACTTCGGATGTTGTGGTTGTCCCATCTGAAGTAATTACTGCAGTTGATGTTGTGGTAATTGTGTATGGATCATCTATCATAGCCTCTGAAGCAGTGAACTTATTTGAACTAAACTGATTCCACTCAGTTTGCTTGGATAATTTGAATCCAGCATCAGATATCTGAGGCTCAAATTCTAAAGCTTCTGCCATTGTTATAGCGGGTTTACCAAATTCTGCGGCTATTTGATCGAACCTTTGCAATGGTGCTGTTGGAAAACCTCCTTCTCTATATGCAGCAACCATTTTACCCCAAGTATCTCTTAATTGCAAATAAACATCTTGTATTGTAAATTCAAAATGCCAACGCATGGTCGAATATTGGGCGGCTGCTAAATCTTCATCAAAGTCAATACCTTTGTTTGTGATAGTTTTGTCATATAATATCTTGAGATCAGGTCTTGCAATACCTGCGGGTTCGGTAAAAGCATCTGCCCGTATTGGCAATCGATTAATCTCAGCATCAAACAAAACTGCTTGTCCTTCTTTGCTTAATACATATTTAATAAATGCATTTGCAGCTTCTGGATGAGCCGGATTTTTTGATAATGCGATAGGGTCAGCATTAACAATTGATCCATTTTCTGGGACAATATATTCAGTATTGGGATTTTCAGTCATAGCAATGACACCGTAAAAATCAATTGTCATTGCAATAGCCGTATCTCCAGTTATAACTGATGATCGAGTCTCAACAGAACCTCCAAATATTTTTCCATTTCCAGCCATACGGTAGATAATTTCCCATCCCTTTTCCCAACCGAATTTTTGTAAGATAATCTGATAAATTCTAGTGTTACTTGTGGTATCGGGTGCGTTACCCAGTCCAATATTGAATTCTGATCCGAATGTGTAATATTCTGGTGAAGCTAGATCTTCCCAAGTTTTAGGTTTTGGAAGACCTCTTTCTTCTAGTTCAGCATTGTTAACTGTGAAACCAAAACTTGAGATTGCACTACCTACCCAAACTAATTCATTGGCGTCATTAAATTTCTTCATATCAGCACCAGCAAGTCTATCGGGTATATCGGCTTCAACTAATGCAAGTACTTCTGTATCTGTTATAAGGCTTAATGCACCTGCTGCAGCTAAATTGTTAAATAATGTTGGTCCGCCACCCCATGCTACACTTTTAGCAAAGAAGGGATCTGTCATTTCCTTATAAAAACCATCATAAGTCGATGGTGCAGAAAATTTAATTTGACTCGCACTAGTGATTCCAACACTTGCACCTAATGTTGAGGAAGCAAATGCTGCCGCAAGCTTATTATAAAGTATCGCATCATGACGAGTTGATACAGCCAATTTGATCGCATCAGGTGAAACTTCGTTAGTTTCAGGAGCTGATGAAACACTAATAATGCTCCCACTTACCGGAATAAGTAAAGCTAAAATAAACAGAAATATCAGATTTCTCTCTTTCATCTAAATCTAGAAAATATATTCGCCTATATTTTAATTTTCTATGTTGAAATGTATTTTAGCATTTTTTAGCAAGGATACTAATAATATACTATAATCATTTGAGATTAAATATTCGTTGATTTATGATTTCAAATAATCAGACAACAAAAAGAATAAACAAATTAAGCCTAAATTCTGAATTGATTAATTGACTATAATCAGATGTTTTATCAAATGAAAGGACCAAAAATTATGAGAAATACTATTTTAATTTTTTTATTTTGTTACGGGTATTATTTTTCAATATATTATCTTGGGTGAAAGTTAGACTAAAATATTCTAGTTTAATCTATCAATTTGATCGATATAATATTAGATTTCTACAGGTCAATTTTGGATTGATCGAGAAAATCTAATTATCGATTTTTATTACGAGGTGCATGAGACACTTGAAAATGAAGAATCTTTATTTAGCAACACTTATTATCACATTATTTGTATTAAGTGGAGTAAATACCCCTGTAGCCACAGAGAATACAAGGGAATATCCAACAGGACTAAAAATTTTGGTTTACTATGACGATTTAGACCAATATGCAACAGACTATGCTGGATTGACATCGAATTATACTGCAGCAGGTAATACTGTTACAGTAGTAACACAATCTAATTGGAATTGGGCAACTAATACAACTGATCTAACAGGTTATGATGTATTGATGGTTAGTGAATGGGGGTCAGGTACTTTCAATTCAACAAATAACGCCAACAATACTATCATCAAAAACTGGTTTGATGCCGGTTCCAAACTACTTTGGGTAGGATCTGATTCAGATTTTGGTGGAAATTGGGTAGCCAATCAAACCAATCCATTGTTAAAAGAAATTGGTACACAGTTAAGATTTGATGCTGGTGCAATTTCTGACGACGAGAGTCGAGATGGAACTGGTTCTTACCGAGTTGTAGGTAACGAAACTGGTGTATCGACGCCTTATGTTGATACAATCACAGCAGGATTTGTGGAAATGGTATTCCATGGTCCCACATCAATTATGTACACTGATGATGGTGATGTAACCTACCGAGATTTAAGAAATGCAACATTGGCTAATGTTGATGTAGTAATCAATTCATCCAGAGCTGCAGAAGCTTTGGATCAAGACACAGCAGTTGGTGCTGATGATTATTATGCATATATTAATACATCCGCAGCAGATTATCATGATATTAACGGTAGTTACCCAATGTTAGTTGTTGATCACGCCGCAGGAGCGCTTGATTCACTATTAGTAGTATCCGGTGAACGTGTTTACTCTGATTACAAGAACATGTATGGTCACGTAAAAGAGAAAAACGCAGATTATCATGATGGATCTAACATAGTAGACAGAATTATATTCAATTACTTTGTAACTGTAAAATCTGGTGCAAGCGTTATTGTAAACAACCGATACATCACAAATACTGTCACTGCAACCAAATCAGTTACTGAAACATCTAACTTCACAGAGACCGAAGATGCCGTAACTGAAACTGTAACCGCAGATCCAGTAACCAACACAGCAACTGAAACTGAGACTACAACAAAAACTGAGACACCAATCAGTATAGTTGGTCCAATCTTTGCTATTGTAGCAGCAACACTGTATTTCAGAAAACGTAAGAATTAGAGTTAATACTCTGTAAAATAAATAATTAATCCCTAACCAATTGGTTGGGGAATAAACTTCTTTTATAACATACAATATTAATTTTATGTAATTTCCATTAGGTCATTATTACATTTATAATATCTTGAAAAAAGTCAAATTGAGATAATAAATATGAAAACACCTTATCAGAACCTATTTTTAATTGTATTAATTATTACTGGAATTCCATTTTTTATCAGCGGGAATTCCAATGATTCGGATATAAATAATCTAAACCAGATAAAAAACAATACGTATGATTTTGCAGTACCTGATCAAACTTCTGAAAATCCAGGTGTTTTTAAACTTGTAAATTTCAATATTATAGCAGCCCAAGATACTCCTAGAAACAATTGGTCGGAAATCTTAGTAGATGAAAATGCTGAAGTGTTAACTCTGGTTGAAACAGGAAGATGGAAATTAAGTGATGGATCCTTTGACAAAGCAGTGGAAGAGCTTAATGCACTATTTCCTAACGAAAAACCATATGAAGCTGTCACTTTTGAACCTGACGGAACTACAGACGGACAAGCTATTTTCTCAAGGTTCCCCATAATAGAGAGTTATTCAGTGCCTGAATTTCCCCTTGATGACGGTACTATATATCAACTCAGCCATCCACTCATAGTTGCAGTTTTAGATATAGACGGTCAAGAAATAATTGTGGTGTCTGAACATAATTCCTGCTGTCAATTAACTGATGTCAGATCTGATGAGCAGGAGGCAATTAACAATTACTTTGATTCGTTAGGTCCAGCTGTTGCAATAATTTATTCGGGAGATTTTAACAATGTACCCCCAGAACACGATATCAGAGATCCTGAACAACCACAAGACTGGGATTCAGATAATGTTGATATGTTGTTAAATGGTACCCATCCCAAGGCCACAATATACCATACATGGACGGATACATATCGGGAGCTTAATCCAGATATTTATCAGTACACTGGATACAGTGCTGAGAATGATAATGGATTTCTTGAAAGAATTGATTATATATTAGTGAATCAAAATTTGGTTGACAACTTAGTAAGTTCAGTAGTTAAACTCAGAGGTTTTGATCATGGACACGTAACTAACATATTTAATTTAAATCCTGATAAAGTAAATCTCAGACCACCGTTACCTCCAGTCGGAATTTCCATCAATGTGGATGTGACAAACCAGCAATCAACGATTAGCTGGAATGAAAACGTTGAAGATGACTTTTTTAAATATCAACTTTGGAGAAATAAATGCTTGATCACAGAACTACCAAGCGGACAAACGAGCTTTGCTGATAATTATTTCTATGATACAAATAAAATTTATAATTACGAGATGAGAGCAATCGATATTTTCAACAACATATCTCCATTATCTAGTTATAATTATATAAATTCAAGTTTGGGTAATTTGAGTTTACCAGGACAGCCTGTTATTGCCGCTTCAACAGTGTCGGGTGGTGTCCAAATAATCTGGTCTGAACCGGACACAGGCAATACAACAATAACTCAATACGAAATTTATCGAACCACAATTAAAGGCTACCCCTTGAATCCCTTTGTCAAAACGCAAACAGCTAACTACACAGATACTTCAATTTCGAAAGCTGGAATTACACTTTATTATCAAGTAAGAGCATATAATCTGATTGGTCAAGGGCCATTCTCTGTTGTTGCCACCGCTCCTTCTGGTTTGGTAACTAGTAATTCTATTCAAATAAGTAGTTTGAGTCCTAATTTATTATCAGAGATTCAATTGTCACAAGATGATTCTGGAAACTGTCCCGAAACCATCACCACGTTGGAATACACACCTCCTCCAACTACAACATCGACCCCGTCTACATCCACATCAACCACTACTACCACTACATCATCAGATTCGAGTACGAGTACTGAAGATGATAGCGTTTTTGGACTGCCTATATTTTCTTTGGTTTTGGTGAACTTAGCAGTGATAATTCTTAGAAAACGAAAAGACTAACATATTCAGAATGTCTAAATTTTTTAAAAATGAAAAACTAACTGTGAAACTATTATTTTTTAATTGATTTAAATTTAGATCTTAAAATTGGAATTACAACAAATATTGATAAACCTACGAGTGGCGTATTGGAATCATCTGTTAAGGAAGAGGATGAAGATAGAGTCGTGGTTGTAGATGTGGTTGATGTTGTAGTTGATGTTGTGGTTGTTGATGTCGATGATACACTTGTAGTACTTGAGGTAGGTGGTTCTGCATCTGTGATTGCTGTAAACCACAAATCAGCAGTAAATTGTACGGCTAGTTCTATTCTATTAATTATAGACTCATTCAATAAATTGTAAAAAGTAGTAGTATATGCACCTTGGTTTTTTGCCGCAACCGCTGCAGCAACTCCTAGAGTATCAGCTTCAAGATAACTGGGAACAAGAGCGAGGCCAGAAGCAATGTTTTCCTTTGTCGCTGCATATACATCATCAACATATTGAGGTGACCGTAGCGTAATATTATCGAAAACATCAGCTCCATATTTTTTGAAGATTAATTCTTCAATTTTTGAATGTACACCATCATTACCTGTATCTTGGCCATTGAAATTCTTGGTTGCATGAAATGGCATGGTAGAGTCTGCAGCATAATGGGACACAAATCCGAACTGGTAGATGAGATCAGCGTTACTAGCATTTGATTTTATCAATTCAGTTAATTTTTTAGTTGCATTTTCAGCAGCCCATGATATTACTCCCCAACTCCAATCATCAGAAAGCCCAACACTGGTATGATCGTCGTGGGGAACATCTGAATCATCAAAATGTCTTGCGTATTCTAATGGATCTACACCTTTGTGTGCATCTGGGTAATCAGAAGCATCGCCAATACCTGTGAGATTGTTGTTAAAAAAGGTTAACCAAGGTTCCGCTATAATTTGAGTTGCGGCAACTCCAACCGGATAATGAGACAAATGATCTAGACTACTCCAACCTCTAACAGGAGTAACTTGATTTTGAGTCAATAAGCTATTCAAAACTAAAAACAACAACAAGAAATAGGTGGATTTGTTTCTCTTTTTCACGATATTCATTATCGCTATAGTGTATTATAATGATTGGATTTTCAACTAATTAGTTGAAAAATATATGACCCTTATCAATAATATGGAAATATTACGCACAATGGATTAAATCCTTTTATTATTAAACGGGTCTACAATTTAATTTATTATTTTGTTTATTTAATAATTCTTTATTTTCTTCCTTACTAATGGAATTAAAGCTATGAACACGGTACTCCAGATAAATGGATATGGGGAATCATCATCATTACTAGCTTCAGTAGTTGAAGATGTTGTTGAAGTTGACGATGTTTCACTCGATGTTACTGCCTCAGTAACTGCAACAGTAACACTATCAGAAGCGGTGTTGCCAAAAGCATCAATTGTGGATAGTTCATATGTATATGTCCCAACAGTAAGATCAGTCACAGTGACGGTTACATCCTTGCCCGCAGTACCATATGTACCGGTAGAATCTGATGCTGTATCTTTAGTAACGTTATAACTACCACCAAAGACATCTCCATCTTTAACATTCCAATCAATTGTCTGAGCAGTAGTTGTGCCCTCTTCAAATGTAAAATCCGCAACATCTGAAACAATAGGTGCAGTAGTGTCAGAATGCATACCTGATGATTTGAGGATTGTAATATAGTCGAAAACTTGAATCCGTGCATTTCCCTGATCTGCAATTAAAACTCGATTGTTAAGATAATCATAAGCAATCCCGTCAGGTGACAAGAATTCACCTTCTGCCGTATGTCCTGTTGAACCCCAAGAATATAGTGCTGTAAAATTAGTTGCATCAAAAACAATAATCCGGGCAGGGATACTTGAGGAGGATGAATCTGGACCTTCACTAACTGCGATAATGTTGCCTAATGGATCAAGTGCTAAACCTTCAAAATTACCATCTGCATCTGATCCCCCAAAGTTACCAATATTAGTTCCATTTAGCCAATAATAATCAATTCTAGCAAAACCTTCAGTGCTAACATAAATTCGATCTTTTGCAGTATTAATTACCATATTTTCAGGTGTTGCATTTGCAGCTAATGTTATCTCATCAACAAGAGAACCATTCTTAGCTATGACTAATATTTTTTGTTCTGGTTGATTGGTAATGTAAATGTAATCTGTATCTGAATCAACAGCTAAACCTTGTGTATCCCAATTAGTTAGAGTGACTAATGTGGATAAATCAACCTTACTGTTCATGGTCCCAGTTGCTTTGTTGAAGAAATATAGATTCCCTACTTTTTCAACAACAACTAAAGTTCCATCAGATAATTCTCCTATACCTTGAACTTCGTTGCCTGCAGCGTCACCTGTTGCAGGAGTGAAACCTGTTATTTCTCTTAAAAATGAGCCACTAGATGAAAATACTTGAACTCGCAAGTTGGTGGAATCACCTGCAAATATCGTTCCACTAGCATCAACATAGAGTGAGTCAGGTTCATTAAATTCCCCGTCTCCACTACCGACTAAACCTCCAATCACAAGTACTGGTGTAACACTAGCTGTGTCGACAGCAATTGTGGGGGCAGATAGTAAACTCGAGAAAGATAAGAGTAAGCCTAATACAATTAAATTATATCGTTTCATGATCGTTCTTTCCTTTAGGATCCATTAAATTTGCTTTTAGAAATTTTCCTACAATTAAATGAATATTCGAATTAATTATTTCTAAGATTTTCTTTAGTCGACCATTATTGTAAATTACTAAAATTAATTTCAGATTTTATTGAGATTAATAATAAAGCAGTTCAACCAAGAAATCATATTAAGAGAAAACTATTAAATAATTCACAAAATAATCTAAATTATGACCAAAACAGAGCCAGTATATTCTTCAGATGCTTATCTTAAAGAAGTTGATGCTCAAATAATTGAGTTACACGAAGATGGATTGATCCTTGACAAAACCGTGTATTATCCCCAAGGTGGAGGTCAACCGAGTGATCGTGGAATTATAAGGAGAAAGTCCGATAAAAAAGAAATAGCGGTATTGGGGATGAAACGAGATAGTGGAAAATTGATACATACGGTAGATAAAAATCAGGAGCATGATTTCAAAGTCGGTGATAAGGTGTCCGCAATCATCGATTGGGATTATAGATATCGTTTAATGAAACATCATACTTCACTTCACGTACTTTCTGCTGTCGTTTACAGAAAATTTAATGCAAAAGTAACTGGAGGTACAATATACGAGGATAAAGCTAGATTAGATTTTGATCTACCAGAGCTGAACAGAGAAACTGCAACTGAATTAGTTAAAGAGACTAATGAAGAATTACAAAAAGGACACAAGATTTCTGTAGAATTTATTAGCAGGGAAGAAGCAGATCAGCGTCCTGAATTGATTAGAACCAAGATTAATTTGTTACCAGAATCAGTTAGTGAGATTAGATTGGTTAAAATTGGTGATATTGATCTTCAAGCAGATGGGGGGTTGCATGTGCATAGTACTGATGAAATAGGAATACTTGAATTGAAGAAGATAGAAAACAAAGGCAAAGGTCGTAAAAGGATATCAATTGGAGTAATTAAATGATTATAATCCTATTTTTAATTTTACTGGAATCTTAACGGGTCGTTTATATTTTCAAATACGGGAATCTTACCCTTTATATGATCCGACAGTACAGTAACTGCTGCAAATCTATCATCTGGGACCCCACCTCTCATTAAACGATTCATTTTAATTGCAATATTCTCAAGAAATGTAGAAACATCATCAGGAACCTCGTAATAAGATGCGGTTTTACCTGGATCGATTTCATTTAACAATTCAAATAAGAGTTCTGCAGCATGAACAGGATCTTTGATTTTGGTGACAGGAGTTAAACCCAACAAAACTTTGTGTTTTTCAGGTAGTTTAATTGGCATAACACCAGGGGTATCAAACATCATCATACTTTTTGAGACCCGAATCATTTGTTGGCTTTTTGTATGACCTGAAATTGGCGCAGTGGATGCGGATTTTCTTCCTTTTAATCTGTTAATTATGCTACTCTTTCCAGTATTCGGCAACCCTACCACTGCCACTTTGGCAGTCTTTTTGTTTGAGGCTTTCAAAATTTCTCTTTGCAGTATTGAAGTGCTCAATCGCTGTGTAGCTGAAACTCCAATTGCTTTGATTCCTTGATCCTTTAGCCAGGCGACCCAGGCATTAGTATGTTCTCTTGGGACCAAATCTGCTTTGTTGATGGCTACAAGCAGAGTGCATTGATCACTTTCCATGACTCTTTGTTCCAGCCGATTACTTCTACAGATAGATGGAAAACGAGCATCGATTACCTCCAATGTCACGTTTGCATCATCAATCATTCTCCAAACGATTGACCAATATTTACCCATTTGCATTTTTAATTTCTCCTAATATAGGTGCTACTATAGCCTTAATCCCAGTACCATGTACAAATGCGGTACCATCAGAGTTCCAGCCATGCTCATCAATTCGGGAACTGTTAAAGAGCTTATTCATAAATTTAGGTTGGAGATTAGAAAAGTTAAATGTGATTAATTCTTCACTAAATAAAATTTCGAAAGCTTCAATGAATTTATCTTTTACATTTTGTGGATCTTGGTTGCTAATTGGTAGTAGCTCATAATCTCCCAAGAAATCTAATTTTGATATCTCATTTTTAACCTCAAATAACACTTCATCATTAATTAAATCTGTCTTCGTCAGTGCAACGATTACTCTTTTTGGATCTTCTTTTGATGTAAATATTTCAAAATATCGTTCTAATTCAGAATACTGTCTTTGACGTTCTTCCTCAGATAGGGAACTATCTATACAAAGTATAATTCCAGGAAATACAAATGTCAATCTTAACATGAGGTCAAAAGCACTTAGTATATCTCTTGGTAAATCCACCAAACCTACAGAATCAATCAAATCAAGTGGATAACCTGTGAAATTTATTCTACCTGATTTTAATATCATTGTAGTGAAAGCTTCTTGACCGATACTTTGTGATCCATCTGTCAGGATATTAAACAAAGTTGACTTACCCGAGGAGTAATAACCAATAATGGGTATTTTTGGAATATCAGAAATCTCAGCTGCAGAAAGTTGCTTGATTTTTATTTTCTCTAATCTATGTTCCAATTTTCTGATCCGGCCTTGGATATCTGAAAGGAAAAGCTCTGTAACAGTTTCTCCCGTTCCACCAAATCCAGGTCGTTCTGATCTTACACCCGCTCCAATTTGCAATCTAGTTTTTGGCAGATTGTACTTTAGCTGTGCTAATTGGATCTGCAATTGAATATCTTTTGAATTGGCTTTTCTCTCATAAATTTCTAGGACAAGTAATGGTTTATCCAAAATTTCAACACCCAATAATTCCTCAAGATTTATTATCTGGTGTGGTCTGATCCGCCCATCAATTATTATCTTCGAAATGTTGTTTTCTGCAACTAGATCTACAAGTTGATCTAATTTCATTTTAGGAATAAACAATTTGGGATGAGGATTCTCCGTTTTAAATTCAATCAGATCAATCATATTGTAGCCAGCTGTCTCTAACAATTCAATAATTTCATTATTAACGAATTGCCATTTATTTTTTAACCACCGGACAACAACAGTCTTCATACTATTGATATTAATATCGAGATATTTTAGCTCAATGATAGATTAACAGAACAAATTATTGAAGAATGAAAGAAGTTTTCCTTATTTGTTGAGTATCACATCAACTAGTCATATTGTGAAATTTCAAGCAATGCCTATGCAGGAGTTGCATGAAAAAATCACTCCAGAACTAGAAACTGAGGGATACAAAACTTCACTCAACAATTTAACCGATGGTACACTTAGTCTAAAGATTATTAATAAAACGACAACAGTTCTAACTATAGACAGACATAGACATAGACCATTTGAACTTGAAGTACTTGTTGATCACACTTTAAAGAAAAAACAGGATTTAGTATCTCGTAGAAAGCGAAGTAGTCAAAGAGATGGATCTTTAATAAATTATAGATATCTGTGGATTGCTATTATATTCTTTGCAACATTATTATCAATGTTTTATTTCTTCATTGGCCTATTTCTAGATGCTCTTGATACTATTACTCCAGGTTGGTCATCCACGCAACAAGCCCTAGGAATTATTATTGTTATCCTTGTGATTGCATTGTTCTGGATACTTGTTGTTCCAATTTTTACAAAACACAAAAAAGAATCAATGAAGAAATATGATATAATAGTCCTTGAAATCGTATGCGGGATAATTAAAAGCCTTAGAGTTGAGATAGATGAAACTGCAGTTCTGAGATGCTGGTCTTGTTTTGAAGAAATTAATCATTCTGACAAGATATGCAGGAATTGCGGGGAAGAACAGAGTTAGATTTAGTTCTATCTGACACCTTATATTTGTCAAACAATATACTTGAAGTAGGAGAAGAATATATTGAGTTTAGTGAGTGATTCGGCTGCAAAATATAAATTAAAATTACAAGCAATGCCCATGCAGGAATTACGGGGTCTCCTTGAGAAAGATCTAGCGAGTCAGGGTTATGAAAGTTATTTAACTAATATGACTGAAACCGATCTTGATCTAAAAGTCATCAAACAATCACAAAAACCGACTCTTATTTCACTTGCCCGAAAAAGACACAAACCATTGGAGATTGAATTAATGGTCAATCATGAATTATTGGATAGCCATGATTTGGTTACCAAACAGGCAAAATCCAGAAATTCAGGAAATCGTCAGAGTTCGTTCATGATGTATAGATTCCTATTTCTCGGATTATTCTTGGCCTCCATACTAATATCCATATTTGTTTTATTCGTAGATATAATTATTTCAATAATTGAAGCTGCAACCCCAGGTTGGTCTTCTTATCAACGTTCAACCGGAATTTTGGTGGTATCTGCTTTGATTCTCTTGTGGTATATCTATATAAGACCCCGAGTGAAGGCGAGCGATACTCACAGACGGAATAAATCTGATTCTCATTTACTTGAATATATTAAAACTTTTATTGAGAACCTAGCTTACCAAGCCCCTGCCAATGCAATAGTTCGATGTTGGAATTGTTTTGAAAAGATTGATCAAGCCGAAAGTTTTTGTTCAAACTGTGGAAAACAACAAGATTGAATGAGAGTTCCGATCTAATCAATTTTCGAAATCAAATCAGAATTGTAGACAGTTTTTGGAAGACCTGTAATAACCAAACCTAAATGAATTACCCTATCATCAGTCTGATCGATATCGTGCCATCGATCTAAGAATTCGTTCTTTTCAATATAAGCATAGTTTCCGAGAGTCGATGGATCCATAAAATAATAATTTTTGTAATCATAACCAATTACAACAACATAATGACCATCATCCCATCGATCTTTCCAATCCTTTGTCTCATTTTCATCTGACCAAGCTTGAATCGCCACAATTACAGGACTTTGGTTATCGATATTTGATTCTAGTTGCTGTGAAGTCATATTAAGAATTGGATCACAATTCAATCCCTTAGTTTCAACATATCGCTTCATATCTCGATAGGGAGTCCCAAACTCAGGAGTGCAATTTACTTCTTTAGATAACAAATCCTCTCGAATAGAATGACCATAATATGCAAGAATACTCTGTAAAGCAGCAACGCCACATGTGTAGGGTGTACTTTGTCTCACTAGAGGAATTGTGATTAGGTTAGGAGGTTTTATTACATCAGGGTTAGACAATTATTTACCAATCCCTCTTAGATTTAGAAAAAAAGAATGTATCTGTTTTACAATTTTATCTTGATTAATATTGTACATTTGCTAAGGAGGATCGAATAATAAGGAACATAACTATCAGACCAAATATCAATACAATCCATTGCCAAGCTTCGATTGTAATTATATCCTCATTGATATTATCTTGCTCTTCTAGTTCTTGAATTTCTTCAATAACAGACACATTACCATCTTGATCTATGGAAATCAATAGTTATCGTAAACTGTTGATGTACATAATTCTTGTGATCAATGAAACTAGTGTGTTTCTTTTTCAAATCAATCGTGCACTAAGGTCGATTCAGACCATCAAAAGCCGCCTTGTGTCCAATGAGATCCTCATTTAACCGTTCATCCTTTGCTGTTGCTCCAAAATACCCATTAGCTATTGTTTTAGAGAAGTATTTTTCGGTCAAGAAATTAAAAAATGTTGGAACTACGGCTAATAAGAGGATTCCGACAAAAAAAGCTAAAACTAGTATGAGGGCATAATTCAATAGATCACATCTATTGTATACATTTTATTTATTATAGTTTTTCACAAATATTAACATTTTGTATCCAATTATACCTTTATTGACAATTCGAGACATTATAAATTAAGTAGAATAAAGAGTATAGAAATGATTACGAAGTTATATCTCAAATCAATCGTGCACTAAGGTGAATTTTAAGAATGTATTAAAGTAAAAGAGATATGTCTAAAGACTATCTTGAAGACACAAGGGCTCGTGGTCTAGCTCGGTTATGACGCAGAAATTCAGTTGTGTGCTGAATTTCGTTCATACTGTATCAGTTGTGTACTGATACAGGTCAAATTCGTTTACAAAGCTGTGAACGCTTAAAAACCGAAGAGGTCGGGAGTTCAATTGGTTCAATTGTGATTGGATCTGGATTAATCTCCCCGAGCCCATTTATTTTAGCAAATACAATTGATTTTCTTAAATTTTGAAATTAATTCAATTAAGGTAGCCTTTGCAACAAATGAATATATATCTGTACAAGCAATATTTTAAACGTTGCAAGATGGTTTATCATCCTCAGTGATAACAACGCCCACTAGGATTAATTCGAATTTTCAACCACATAGACAAACCGGAATCATTCTATCTTTGTCATCATTGCTGCTCCTTGGGATTCTTCCAATAATATCCAATTCTCGACCTTCGGATTTAGATGCTCTAGATTTTGCCTTTTATCTATCACTTTGGCAACTAATTTCTGCAATACCATTATTATTCTTTGAATTGAACAGCTCCAATAAAGGAATTTTTGATGATAAGGTTGATAAGAGTGTACGAAATAGTACTCTTAGAATAATATTAATTACTGGGGTAATTTTCTCATTTACCACATTCCTATATGTTCTGTCATTTGAGAAAGCAGGTACTGTCAGTGCAGCGATTGCGTTACAGGCATATTCTTTATTTTCCATATTATTGGAAACCCTGTTTCTGGGAAGAAAGAAAAATTCTGGAGAATTATTATTTACAATTCTATTGGTAACTGGAATTTACTATTTAGGAACTGAAGGAACTTGGATAATAAAGGAATTTTCACCCTGGTTTGCACTTGCATTACTCGTACCATTTTTATGGAGTGTAGCTCATGTGACTATCAAACACACATTAGACAAATCACCTATCACGCCTAGTCAAGTGACATTTATGCGTGTGCTGATTTCCTCTATTGTGCTTTTTGCGATCTCTGGTTTTAATAATGGATTTAATGTATTGATTAATGGGATAACCAACCCTACATTTCAACTATTCGCTTTTTTTATGGGGGTTGTTTACTATCTTGAATTGGTTATCTGGTTTTACGCTATAAAACATGTTGACGTATCAGTGGCAAGTTCAATAACAACGCCAACACCAATCATAACATTGATTTTAGCAATCATTATTTTGAAAGAGTCTGTTGAACTTTATCAAATCACCGCTATGATAGTCATATTCATCTGTCTCTATGGTATACTATATTTTGGTAAACAAAAGAATTTGAAACTAAATTAATCACATGACATATTGCATCCATGTATAATTAACCAACATTGTTTGTTATTGATCTCTTTTTATGTCCCATAATCTGATTGTATTATCTCTAGATCCAGATACTAGAATACGGTCACCAAAGAATGCAAGATCGAAAATTGTATCCTTATGATCAATTAATGTCTCAATACACTCTTGTTTTTCAATATCCCACAACTTGATTGTTTTATCATAAGATCCTGAAGCTAGTATTCCCTCCGTTGAAAATGCTAGACCCATCACTGCACTTTTGTGATCAGTCAATGTTGCAATGTTTTCATATGTCAAAGCATCCCAAATTTTTATTGTATCATCATATGATCCCGAGGCTAATTGACCTTTTGAATTGAAAGCTAAAGCTTTGATAGAACCAGTATGCCCACGTAAGGTATCCATGAACTTTCTAGCATAAGTATCCCAAATTTTAATTGTACTATCATCTGATCCTGAGGCTAAAATACCACTGTCATGATATGCAATTGATTGAATATAATCACCGTGACCCGTCAAGGTTGCCATCAATTTCTGTTGATTAATATCCCATAATTTGATTGTTTTATCTCTTGATCCAGAGGCAAGTAATCCTTCTTTAAGAAAAGCTAATGAGAAAACAGAATCAGTATGACCTTTCAAAGTACCAATAAGTTTCTTCTCCTCTACATTCCATAGTTTGATTGTGTTGTCTTGAGAAGCTGAAACTAATACACCATCGGCAGAAAATGCAACACAATTAATGTAATCCTTATGTCCTTTAAAAGTAACAAGATTTTCTTGTTTCTTTATGTCCCAAACCTTGACTGTTTTATCGTGAGAGCCTGATGCAAGTAATCCATCATTTGAAAAGGCAAGAGATAATATTGATAAGAAATGCCCTTTCAATTGAAATAATGCTCGCCTCATTGTGTAGCCACCGATTTAGGTAAATCTTTATCCCATCTAAACTTTGTTTGTGCAAAATGAATATTTTAGTTGATTATCATTGAATAGCCTCAAATTAGATCTCACGGGAAGAAATTGAAAATCAACAATTTAATGAATACTCAAGAGAATATACGAAAATAAACAATATTAAGAACCTTAGATTTAAAATTTATTCCCTAACAAAGTAAGTGATTGCAATTAGCCGTAAAGTCCTAAACCAGCTTATTAAACTGCCAGATAAGACAGGAGTATATATTTTGAAGGATGAGGATGGAAATGTAATTTTCATCAATATGACAAAAAGTTTATCCAAACAAGTTAGATCCCATTTTCATTCAAAAAAAAGACAGGATCAGATTATTAAATCCAAAACTCGATCAATTGAATTTATCATAGAAGAGGATGTAATATTGGCAGTTAAGTTAGAACTTGATTCAATCAAAAAACATCACCCTCCACTAAATCAACGAGGTCACGATCAAAAAAAATATAGATTTATAGAATTGACCATTCAACACAAATATCCCTCAGCAACGGGTAGAAAACTTATGACTAATAATAAAACAGCAAAAATTATAGGGCCATTTCCTAAGAAAAGTACAATTCGTCAACTTTTCAGTTTTGCAATTAATTATTTTGAAATCGCAGATTGTCGTCAAACAATTGTTACTGGAAAGAAGAATAAAACTGTATCCACATGTTTACGAAGGAAAACTAAACAATGTTGTAGACCGTGTGAAATAGAAATTAGTGAGGAAGTGTATAATAATAAAATCTCTGATTTTGTAAAATTTTTTGATGGGGAATTTCCTGAGATGTTGGATGATTTAGAAAAGAAAATGAAGAAATATGGAGAAAAATATGAATTTGAAAAAGCCGCATTGATTAGAGATGATATTACAGCTATTAAACAGCACATTAAGTTCAAATAAAAATTGAATCGACATTTTAATGGGTCTATAATACTTATTAAAAAAAAATTAAGTCTTCGTTGTGTTGGACTCAAAGCAATATTAATTAGATAACCAATCTTAAGGTACATGTGGATAAAGAATTTGATGTCTATGGAATCGGCAATCCACTAATTGATCTGCTGGTTCAAATCTCCACTCAAAAGCTGGAAAGTTTAGGTGTAGACAAAGGTGTAATGAACCTAGTTGATTTAGAGAGAAGACAATATTTGCTCAATAATATCAAGGACTGGACTGTATTACCCGGAGGATCTTGTGCAAATACAATCATAGCACTATCTGATCTTGGTTTGAAAACGGTATATGGAGGAAGCATTGGTCCTGATAATTTGGGGGATCAGTTTGAAGAAAATATGTCTCAACTTGGAGTAACTTCTGCGTTACGCAGAAAATCACTACCCACTGGTTCAAGTATAATTTTAATTACCGAAGATACCGATCGATCACAAAATACCTATCTAGGAGCTTGTCAGGAGTATTCTACAAGTGATGTCGATGACGATAAAATTAGAAAATCAAAATCTTTGTATTTCACAGGTTATATGTGGGACACTGAGAATCAAAAAGAAGCCCTACTTCGTGCAATAGATATTGCAAAAGATAGTAACACCGAAATTATATTTGATGTAGCTGATCCTTTTGCTGTTAATCGTTCAAAGGATGATTTTATCAAACTTATGAAAAACGATGTGGACTTCATCTTTGCAAATTTCGAAGAAGCAAAAGCAATGACTGGAGAAGGTACCAAAGATGCAATAATTGAGAAAATGATAGATTTGGGACCATCATCAGGTGTAGTTAAGGATGGAAAACACGGGTCTTATGTGTACCACGATGGTAAAATTTTCGATATTGATATTCATGAGGTTACGGCAGTTGATACAACTGGTGCAGGAGACATGTATGCAGCCGGTTTCATATATGGAATGGCAAAGAACTATGGCATGCAAAAATCAGGAGAAATTGCCTCATTGGTTGCAGGCAAAGTTGTAGAACAAGTAGGAGCACGCCTTGGCTATTCATTAAAAGAAATTATTGGTTTTAAAGATGCTTTTTCAGAATAAAATTGTATTAAACCAGCTCACATAGTAATTTTGACCGAAAATAGTATGATTATATTAGTAAATCACAAAATCCTAAAGTAATCTGTGTTCAAAATTTTCTTACTTGCAAGAATTTGACCATGATGTTATGAAAAAAAAGAGTATTTCCTTGCTACAGGAGTTAATACGTAATAAATGTGTAAATTATGATACGCCAGAATCTGGACAGGAAATTAAATCTGTAAATACATTAGCAAAATATTTTGATTCCTATAATTTATCAGAATATGAGGTACTTGAATCAGTTGAAGGTCGCGCTAATTTACTGATTAAGATTTCAGGTAGTGAAAAATCTCCATCCTTAATGTATCAGAATCATTTAGATGTGGTACCAGCAACTCCCGAGGATTGGCAGGTAGATCCCTATGAGGGAGTGATAAAGGATAATTGGATCTGGGGAAGAGGAGCAATTGATATGCTCATGTTCACAGCGTCGCAAGCTGTTGCGTTTGCACATCTGATCAATAATGAATTCAAACCAAAGGGTGATTTTTATTTCCTTGCTGTAGCAGATGAAGAAGGAGGAGGTACATATGGTGCTAAATGGTTAGTAGAAAACCATCCCGACAAAATTGGAGCTGATTTTATGATGGGTGAATTCGGTGGTACAATGATAGAGACACCAACAGGTTGGAAGAATACGGTAATGTTTGGGGAAAAGGGTACTGGTTGGACATCGTTGAACATTAAGGGGACACCTGGACATGGTTCAGCACCGTATAAAGCAGATAATGCAATAGAAACTATGGCTAAAATATTAGACAAGATTAGAAAAAATCCACCTGATACTGTTGTTACAGAAGAATGGAAATTAATGGTAGAAGGATTTGGACGTGGCAGGATTTTCCAATATTTGATGACCCATAGACCTACATTAAATATATTGATGTCTTTATTGGGAAGACGAGATCCCGGTCAAGTAAAAGCACTCCATTCATTAACCAGAATGACGATCACACCGACAAAGAGTAATGCAGGAGAAAAAGCCAATGTAATTCCAGATAGATCATATTTGGGATTTGATATTCGGCTACTCCCAGGACAGGATTACGAATATGTAAAAAAATACTTCAATAAAACCCTTGGAAAATTAATGGATAAGGTAGAATTGAATCAAGATCTATATTGGCCAGGAACAAGTGATAGGTGGGATACTCCTTTGATTGATTCAATAGCAAAAATTAATAAAAAATATCAACCAGATACGGAAATTATGCCTCTATTTGTAGGTGGAGGGACTGATGCAAGATTTTTCAGAGAATTAGGAACTAAATGTTATAGCACATCTATATTAACAAAAAAAGTTACTAGTGAGCTCATGGGACAAATTTTCCATGGTATAGATGAGAGGGTTCCAGTAGAGGCTGTAGAGAATACAACATTATTTTTCAAAGACTTAGCTTTAGATTTCTTATAATTATTTGCTTTGAGCTATTGATTCCATTAATTCTGCCAATTTTTTCAATAATTGTTTTTCATCATCTGAAATTTTTCCATCTTCAAAAGCTTTTGCAGTTGCATCTTGGATTAATTTTTTCTCTATAATATGCATCTCTTCAGACCTTGTTAGAATATCTGAATCATCATATTGCTCAATGATAGCAAAATAACTGTCTAAGTTCCTCTTGATATTCATTATCAAACCAATTTCATCATCCGTCATTTTACCGTCGGTATCTGCGACCTCTGTCAATGATTGGACAATATCTTTAGCAATCTTAATCTTAGATTTAATTGTTTTCTTGCTATATTCTTTTGACATACTCCAAACATAATAACTCGTATACTAATAAAAAATGCTTTTATCAAAAGTAGAACCAAATATCAGATAGATTTGAAATCCATCCTCAGCTATTCCTTTTACTAAACAGCTGTTAACTGGCGATGGTTGAGAACGGTATCAATTTATTTAAGAACTTATTAACAAGCCTTTCTTTGGAGTCAAATGCAAACAGGTGAATACCTTCCTCTACAGTTATAATTTCACAAAAGAAGAAAATAGCAATAGTATAGACTCAGGAGTAAATCAACATGCCCTTAGATAACCCTAGATCTGATTTTTCGAAATGGTATTCTGAAATTTTATTACGCGCAGATATAGTAGATGCACGTACTCCCACCAAAGGAGCCAATGTACTTCTTCCAAATGGGTATGAAATTTGGGAAGCTATTAAAACTTTCATGAATAAGCGATTTAAAGAGACTGGACACAAAAATGCCAATTTCCCTCTGTTTATTCCAGAAGAATTTCTTCAGAGAGAGGCTGAACATTTTGCAGGTTTTACTCCCGAGGTTGCATGGGTTACTCATGTTGGTGATACTAAACTTGCTAATAAATTTGCACTTCGTCCAACCTCAGAAACCATCATGTATCACATGTATGCCCAATGGATACATAGTCATGGAGATTTACCATTGAAAATTAATCAATGGGGGAATGTTATACGATGGGATACCAAGGAAACTCGACCTTTAATTCGGGATCGTGAATTCTTATGGAGTGAAGCACATACCGCTCATGACAGTTTTGAAGCCGCAGCTGAACAAGTATTAGAATCAATGGATATTTATCAATCATTGTATGACGCTTTGTGTTTATCGTATATGGTTCTTAAAAGACCAGAACATGATAAATTTGCAGGTGCAGAGTATTCTATTGCCTATGATTCACCAATGCCAAATGGTAAAGTGTTACAAATTGGCACGACACATCATTTAGGTCAGAATTTTGCAAAACCGTTTAATGTTAAGTTCTTAGATAAAGATGGAAAAACTAAATTTGTCCACCAAACATCATATGGGTTGAGTACAAGACTAATTGCTTCGATTTTGGCAACTCATGGTGACGATCAAGGTCTAATTTTACCTCCAATGCTGGCTCCAGATCAGATAGTTATAGTCCCGATTATCTTTAAGAAAAAGGGTGAAATAGTACTTGAAGCTTGTAGAGCCTTGGAGAAGAAAATTCGTTCATGGGGATATAGGGTGACAGCTGATTTAAGAACTCAATATACGAGTGGTTGGAAATATGCCGAGTGGGAAATGCGTGGTGTACCACTAAGGATCGAGATTGGACCGAGAGACCTTGAAAACGATGCAGTTATGACCGTGAGGAGAGATACTTCTGAGAAGGAAAGTGTTTCCAATAGTGATCTAAAGAAATTCATTAAGAGTACGTTTACTAAAATCTCAAAGAATCTCAAGAAGGAAGCAGATAAGACTCTAGAGGATCTCATGCGAGAGGCTTCTAATTTTGAGGAACTAGAATCAATTATGAAAAATAATCGAGGTATAGTTCGGTCAAATTGGTGTACTAAACTGTCATGTGCTCAGAAAATTAAAGATAATATGAGTGCAGGAATTCTTGGCACAAGACATGATGTAAAGGAAGAATCTGATGGACCTTGTGTTGTTTGTGGTGAAGAAGGGAAACAATTGGTTTATATTGCCGCGTCGATGTGAAAAAATCATTTTTGAATGATTGTTGATCAGTCTAACTTAGTATTGATTTATTATCTGAGAGATGATCAATATCAAGTATATTTAATTTTATTTTTGTAATTTCAAACCATCTCCGAGTAATTAAAGTCATTCTTGTTTTTTGATTTTCT
Organism: Candidatus Heimdallarchaeota archaeon; assembly: GCA_021399405.1. The sequence continues at coordinate 29,489 of JAAFKL010000319.1, forward strand.
TCAACTATGTTATAAGAAAATTCTACGAGTAATACCCCAATCATAATTTCAGCAATAGAGTAAGCAAAATTTCTTGCTTCTGTTTCAATTAATCTTGGATCCCTTGTATCCATCTGCCTAGTATAATCAATTAATTTTTGTAATTCAGATTCAAGAAGCTCTCTTTCAGCGGAATATCCGGAGGAGATTTGAGCTAATTTAGCTTTAAGTATTGAAACAAGAGATAAGAAAGTATTATCCCTTTGGATAGATCTCAATACGTCCAAACTCAGGACATTAGTTGTACCCTCCCAAATTGATAGAACCTGTGCATCACGTAGAATAGCTGGAAATCCACTATCTTCCAAATACCCAGCACCACCCATGCATTCAAGGAGTTCACTAATAACAGAAACCGATTTTTTACCGGTGTAGAGTTTTCCAATTGGTGTTAAGAGTCTGAGGAGTTTGGCTTCATCTTTTGTTGCTTTTGCTGTTTCTGATTTCCCTAATAATTTCGTAATGTAAAATATTAGGAGAAAGGAACCAGTGAATTCGACTTCACATGTCGCTAATGTTTCAGCATGAAGTGGCAAATCAACTAAAAATCTTTCAAATGCTTCTCTTCTATGAGCGTAATCTTTTGCGTATGCTAATGCCCTCCTCATTAGCGAGACCGCGGATATGGCATTGTATATTCGGGTGATATTTAGCATTGTAGCAATTTGTTTAATACCGTGTCCAACTTCTCCGATAAGGATTGCTGGAACTCCCAATAATTCCAATTCAGCAGTTGGAAGAGCTCTGGTTCCTAATTTATCTTTTAGTCTATTAATTTGAATATTGTTTAATTTTTCATTATCATCTTTAATTCTGAGATAAAAAAGACTCAATCCTCGGCTCCCTGAAACAACTTCCTCGTTTTCTTCTATTCTTGCTAATGTCATTGCTGTTTGTGCCGTAATTGCAGAAGTAAACCATTTGGGACCATAAAGTTTCCATACTCCATTATGCATTCTAGCGATAGTTTCCGTCCTACCAAGATCGCTTCCTCCAGTTTTTTCAGTCATCCATTGACCTGAAACCCAAAAGTCTTGAGGATTATTTGAAGTATAATGTTTCAAAATTTTATCTTTAAGAAAGTCATCTCCATAAATTTCAATTAATCGTGCGGCTCCATCAGTCATAGCGAGCGGACAAGTATAAATTGCAGATGATGGAGTGAAAAGATATAATTTCGTGAATTGTATTATTCGTGAATATTCTCCATACTTCCGTTCATATCCCGTTGTAATCAGTCCTTCTTCAGCTGCTACATTTTTCAGTTTGCGCCATCCAGACGATACAACAACTCTATCTACTCTATTTCCCCATTCATCATATTGAATTAACTCAGGCTCGATATTAGAAGCATCTCTGCCCATCTCCAATATATCACTGATCACTCTTCCACCTAATGTTTTTAATTTGGGTTCAATTTTTTGTAAGATAGTATCTGGCAAACTTTGTGAAAGAAATGTCTGTAAAAGCGTATCTGATGAATACTGATTTTCTAGCTTTGGTCCTTCTTGTATGAATTCGAACACAAATTTGCTTTCACAGGTATATTATATAGTTTTTAACGAATAATTGCTCCAATCAATTCAATTACAAGATTTCTCTAGAATTTTCAAATATCTCAGATAAATCTCAAGATAATGATAAAATATTTACAGTAAAAGTTTATAAAAACTCAATTCATTATTAGAATTATCAATGAGGACTGCTGCGATTAAAGAATTGCATGAATTAATCGAAGTTCCTCTGAAAAGACCCGAACTATACAATAAATTGGGAGTGGACCCACCCAAAGCAATTATGCTATATGGAGTAACGGGAACGGGAAAAACCTACCTAATAAAAAATGCCGCAAAAAATGTTGGAGCTACCCTACATGCTATAGATTTAAGCGGTATTTCTTCTGAGGACCTCATTAATCAATTTAAAAAAGCTACCGAAGGTCAAAAACCACTTGTGATTTATCTTGTAATGCATGACCCAGAACATATACGCACTAATGTCGTGAATACATTATGTAAAATCCTTGACGGAGAGGTTGATCTTGACCTTGGATCTACGATAATAACAGGAAGTTCGGTACGTCCAACACTTCCAAACGAATTACGAAGACCCGGGAGATTTGATAGAGAATTGGAAATTCCGTTACCCTCTCTTTCAGATAGATTAGAAATTTTAGAAAATCTTTCAAAGGAATCAAAAATTGAAGCAGATGTAGATTTTATTGAATTAGCCTCTATATCCACCGGATTTACTCCTGCAGACATAATTCAATCTTTAAGAACGGCAGCAAGATATGCTATCAGAAGATATTTAGATGGTACAAATCATAATTTAGATGATTTGGATAATATTGATGAATCAGCAATAATCCTAACTCAAGCGGATATAGATCAAGCAATTAAGGATACAAAACCAACTGTATTTTCTGAATTTGGTTTATATGAACCGAACATACCTTGGGATTCAATTGGGGGACATGAGGAATTAAAAAAGACTCTTTGGGAAAATGTTATTGAACCTATCAATCACAAAAAATTCTATAAGAAGGTAGGAGTAGTTGGAATTAAAGGGATTTTGCTATATGGCCCTCCAGGAAACGGTAAATCAACTTTAGCCCGAGCAATTGCAACTGCTATTAACGCTCGATTCCTCTATGTTAATTCCTCTGATTTTACCGGAATAACTGGCGGGGAGAAACGCCTCAGACAACTTTTTGAAATCGCACGAGAAGTTGAACCAACTCTGATATTTTTTGATGAAGCTGACAGTTTATTACCAGCTAGAGAAAGTGCAAAGGAAATGACTGTAATGCTTGTTAATGAGTTTCTTGTTCAGATGGACGGTATTAAGGGAGAAAATAATGTTGTGACAATTGCAGCAACGAATTTTCCAGATAAATTAGATGAAGCAGCAATCAGGACTGGAAGGTTAGAATTGAAACTTTTAGTATCTCCTCCTAATTATAATGGAAGAGTAGCTGCATTTAGCAACTTGACAAAACCTATGAATTTAGATGAAGTAAATTTTGAAACTATAGCAAAATTGACAAAACCTCAAGATGAATTTTGTTATTCATTTTCTGATCTAAAAGCAATCACTCGAAATGCGGGTATTTTGTCTGCTAGAGAGGCTATTCGGATGAATTACGATTCTGATGCTGTGAAAGTTTCCATGGTACATTTCATAGAATCGATAAACAATGTTAAACCCTCTATTGAAGGATATCACTTTGAGGATGGGGGATAATCAATTGATAGATTGATATAATTATCTAATTTTAATAAATCGTTACATTAATCATTGAAATCAATAAGCTTCCACTTGTCACCTAATTGATTTGATTTAATTTGTTGTGTTAGTTCCTGCAATGTTAGGGATTTAAAGGTATTAATCAGCAATCCTCTTTTTCTCACATCCAAGTGACCTAATCGTAATGACACTATTTCTTTCTCATTAAAATTTGAAATATCGTATAAATCCAGTATTAATTCCTTCTCTAGACTTGGTTTTGATGAAGTGGGACTCCTTTCAATAAGATATACTTTCCTTTTTATTGGTGAATAAATTAAAAAGATAAATAGAATTACAATTAGGGGATTAAAAATCAAGTAAAAATTAAACCAATTAATTCCATTATTAGGTACTCCATGACCAACATCAAACCTGATTTTCATATTTGAATGACCCAACCCACAATAAACTTGGCAATACGCTGAGATAGAAATATCAGTATCAGGAAGGGTGAAATCATAGAAATAGGGAATTGTTGAATCTATGTTCTCGGTTGATTCTAGAATTGATATATGAATGTCCAACTCATTTATCAAAAAACCATGCTGAACATCGAGAGAGTAAACCTGGAAAAACACTTTACTCCCTTTCTCTAATTTTCCCATGTAGTCTAGATAGGTTGATTGGCTATAGGCAAATGAAAGTGAATTTCCTTCTAGCATTAAATCTTCAATTCTATTAAGATCAATAACTTTGATCGACCATTGAGATAACTCTATTCGGAAATAATATGGTCGATCCACACCTCCTACAGGATTAAGGATTTCATCACTGTTGGTATTAACCTGATATAACAATCCTGTAGTGACCAAAATTATAACTACCAAAATTATAATGAAATAATTACGAGTACTATTCATAATTATACCTATATGGTTTGAAATATCCCGACTACTAGCCCATTTGAAATTGAAGAAATTACCCAATCTTCATTTTTTTCTCCACTCATACCAGGGGAACCTGAAGGCATATTTGGAAGTGAAATTCCGTCAATATTGGGTCCTTGGGATAACATATCAAACACTACTGAGAGTGGAATATGTCCCTCTATGAAATAATCTCCAATAATTGCAGTGTGACAGCTCCTTTGATTCTCAGGAATCATATTTTCGTCCTTAATTTCTTGATAATCTTCAGTACGTTTTTGGAAAGTGTCAAACCCATTATCATTCAAATATGCCACGTATTCATGGCAACATCCACATGTTGGAGAGCTATAAAGCACTACAGATATTTTTTCCCCGTTTGGTTGAGTAAATGTGTTTAACGGTAGATCTTCATTATTTATGAAATCGTTGTTGGGTGAATTAGAACCAGGAGAAAATAATCCCGTAAGTAGAAGAATTGCTATTAACCCAGTTGCGATAGTTCCCCATTTTAACAATCGAAAATTCGAACTCACAGAATTTTCTGTCTTATTGTTTTTTCTCAAATAATCAGATTTCTTTTTCTGAGCATAGTTTTCAATTTTTTCACTTTCTTTATTCGGCTTTTTTTGCTTAATTGAACGACTAGATTTACCCATATGTGATTTTTGTTAAAATTACTTTATTTAAAGTAGTGTTTTTTAGCATTGATGTTTTTTCAATAATATCTCATATAATGACATATCAATTTATGACATATTTTGTTAATTTATGCATTTCTAAGTTTTAATTGCCTCAATGACTATTATTAGGTCCTTTACAATATCTGATCTGTTAATTATTTCCCAATCATTATCAAAATAATCATGAGTCGGTTTTCTATTAAAATTGACGCCAAACAATTTTGTGGTAAAAGGATTTAGAAATTTTACTAAAGTTTGTGCTTTGCGATTTGTAGGTTTCACATATTCAAAAATAAGTAATTTTGTACCCATTTCAACCCACTTATTTAATTCATCTAAGATAAGTCTGGGATCTGGCATTGTACAAAATACAAAAGTAGCTACAATTAATGAAAATTTAGTGTTCGGCAATTTCCAAGGGAGATTTTGTTGCAAAGTTAGGGAGATGCTAGCATTAACTTGACTTTTTCTGATTCTATCTGCTGCATGTCGTAGCATATTCCCCTCATGATCTAATCCAATAATATAGTTTGAATTGTGATAGTAGGGAAGATTTTTTCCCGTTCCAACACCGATCTCCAATACTTGTTCATCCCGAATTTTTGATATCCATTTTTTTCTCATTGATTTGTAGTATAATAATTCTGATGGATAGTCAAAAACGTCATAGAAATACCCAAGTTTGGAATATAAACCTCCATTAGTTTTTCTTGTGTCCATACTACATCATCCCTAAATTAGAGTATCTAAATTTTATGACATGAGAATTACAATTCCAAGTAGTAGATCTATTATTGATATTAAAATAGCTAAATCCAGGGATTTTTCGAAAGGCTGACTTCTTAAGTATGAAACTCCAACAGCTGTAGTTATAGTTCCAAAAATTAACGAAATCACAAATAACCACGGATAAATTGAAGCTGATGGTATAACATCGGATGTAAAAAGTAAGTACAATCCAATTGACATAACAGTTCCAGGTAACATGGACATCAATCTAATGGTAATAATGAATTGAATTCGATTGTAAATTGGAGGTGATTGCTTATATGTCTCAATAACATAGAGAGAAAGGACTACAAGGATAAATGCAGCTAAATCAAACTTAACTGCAAGCTCCCCTCCTGTTGCATAAATAGCACTTCCTGCTAGGGCAACTCCTTGTGTTGCCATAATTGTGGATACAGCAACAATTATTGTAAGAATAATGTAATTTATTTTACCTAGCCAAATTAATGACAAATTATCCTCTATCGTGTTTGTCATGCCATCAGTTGGGAGGATACTATTTATTTCTTGAGAAGAGGAATTGACTCCTAAATCTGATTTGATCTTTGGTTTGGTACTACTTATATCTACTAGATTCAAGTCTTCAACGATTTTTATACCTGATTCAGTAATGTAATACAAACCGTGTCCTCTTTTTTCAATTAAGGGTTCCAATATACTGAGATGATGATAAAGCGATCCAGGTTTTAATCCTGAAAATTCTATAAGGTCTTTATATTTTCTTGATTGTACATAAATGTATGAAAGGAGCTGTTTTCGTTTATCATTTTGTATTCTTGTGTATAATTCATAATTTTCTTTTACAAGCAATACATCCAATCTACTCACTGTCAAACACCATTTTATTTCTTATTGGATTTTACAAATCGAGATGTTGCAAATAAAACACCTAGAGAGAGTAAACCTAGAATAATTCCTAAAGAAGTAGGAGTTTTAACGGTTTCCCAGAATTGTTCTAAACCTATATTATCAAGCATACTATCAACATCTCTAATATCCTCAGGATTAAATCCTATCTGAGGGTCATACAGTATCTCTGCACCTTGGTCAAATGATAGACTGAAAAGACTATTCTCCAGATTTGGAATGACATCTCGCGTCTCCCCGTCAACAATATATTGTTCATCCCAAGAGAAAAACATAGGTAAATTCTCATCATTATCCATCATCATGTTTGAATCAAAACCTTGCTCACCCATATGATCCTCATCTTCCATCATATCAGCCATTTGAATTGAATCCATCTCATGCAATATTGCAATCTTTGTATTATTTTGCTGAAATGGGTAATTTATATCAAGTGACCATTTGAATGCAAATGGACTATCGCTATCAGAAAGTATATCCACGGTGATGTTGATTACATTTGATTTTGATGTAATTGAGAAATTAGATATATCAGAATCTGATTGTAATTCAACTGGGTTCATTGTTGTTTGATCCATGATAAATTCCGAAACTTGTATATCATCTTCAGAATATCCATTATCTGTTAAATCTTCAAATTCTACCAATTTAGTTAACGAAATGGTCATCATATTAGAATACATCATCATATCAGAGGAAGACCCCATATGATCATTCATCATATCATTCATTTCTTCTGTTGGTTGAACAGATATTGTTAATTTTACACTATCAGTAATTTGAATTTCTCCATCAATTCTCATGTGGTCGGAATAACCCTCAAAACCATTGTGGTCCATGTTCATCATGTTATCAGAAACTATGTTATCTGGTCCTGTACTATCTTCATCCCCATGAGCTGATACTGAAGAGACAGCTAGTAGGAATAGAAGCGAAACGGATAAGCTAATACTTATTATCGATTTCATTTTGATCATCATGTTATTCTAATCCATTATTTAACTTAATTCTGCTCAAATACTAGTTGAGCTTTTGTACAAATACTATTTGTACTGATTTCAAGCTCTTTGATGGCCATTTTTTAATAAAATAGACAATCAACTTTCTAAATTTGAACTAAACAGAAGGTATCCTTTGTTTTTGCAAGTGAAGTATCGATACAACACCTGTTAATATTGCGAAACAAAGGTCCTCGCTGCTAAGATAGAAATAACTTTTTTATATAAAAATACTATTAAAAGTGTAGTATTAATATGTCAAAAAATGACATAACAAATTTCGACATATTGATTGTCAAATCAATTCTTCTCTTTGTTTGTTTGACGGAATTTACTACTTATAATACCTCTTAACCATAATTCAAAAAAACTCAAATGATACTTTAGTTATAGTTTTTTGTACTGAAAGGATAATTAGTAGATAACTGATGTGATATTATGATGTATGGATTTCAGAACATGTATGACTATTATATTTTAGGTATCTTGATTTTGATTGCAGTAGCAATC
>JAAFKL010000320.1 GCA_021399405.1 Candidatus Heimdallarchaeota archaeon
TCTCAAAATGCCTTACTTGATCTTGTATTGATTCATTCAACGATGTTATCCATTTTCTTTTGGACAATGCATTATCAATATATCCTATGGCTGTATCCCTGGGCGATATTTAATTCCATCGACAAAGGAAAGAAGGAATTATCCATCCCTATACTACTTACAATAGCATTTCCTTTCAGATATCGTGAATATAATTTACCTAATACATCAATACCATTTGTTCCAGGTAATATCATTCTTTTCATAACAGGTGCCTTAATATTGTATTGGACTTTAACTCAGTGGAAATCTCGATCTATTAATGACAGATAAATTTAATTCTTAACTAACTAAGTGTTAAATCAATGATTTGTATAAAATAATGATAATAAAGGACGATATTATTGACCCTAATATGGAGCATGTTACAGATCATCTTGATAATAATAATGCTTCAGGTTTCAAGAAATTTACTTCAATCGAATATCTACTCAAAAATAAAGAGCGAGTTTGGTTGTTGGGCTTTATCATTCGTTTAATGATCGCTCCATGGTTAACGACAACGTACGATTATACTGAATTTAGAATTCCTATCGCTCAAGGATTGTACAATGGTGGTGCACTATATAATGATGTCAATTATAACCATATGCCAATTTATCCATATCTCACATGGCTAATGGTTTCACTTGTTGGTTTTGAAAATGAATTTCTGACTTCTTTAGCAATCAAATTACCTCAAATCGTAGCGGATTCACTAATCCCATTAGTAATTTACAGAATTGGAGTAAAATTAGATAAAGAAAATATCGGCCTTAAAGCCTCGGCAATTTATGCTTTGCATCCTATTCCTATGTATGAAATTCTATGGGCTACGTTTCACTCAATAGCATCGTTATTCTTACTATTGGCTTTTTATTTTATGTTGGATGATAAGCCCTCCATCACTGGTATATTCCTATCATTAGGGTTTCTAACTTCTCAATACCCATTATTCTTTTTCATTATTGTTGGTGGGTATTGGCTTCATCACAAAAAGAAAATCATTTTATCATTTCTATCATTCACTTTGTCAACAGCAATCATTGTTGCTCTTGTCCTTGTTCCTAATGGTACGTCCCTAGATCAAATGCTAACTGACCTTCGAGCTCATCCTTCATATCAAGCGATTGGTCAACAATGTCCAAGACCAATTTTAATTCTGATAAATGAGATATCTGGGATATCATTGGATGTACTCAATATTATTGCAATTACTCTTTTCTTAATATTCGTTCTAATTCCAATTTATCCTATGATAAACAAAAATTACGAAGTCTCAATAATTGATTTCATCGTATATGAAATGATATTGCTAACAATATTTTTCTATTGTATTCACACGAAATATATTCTCTGGCTGTTACCATTTATCATCTTATGGAGTGTGGATCGAAATGATCGATTTTCAAATAGCACAAACATTATTTTGGTTGGATATATATTTAGAAGATTGTTTTTCTATATTCCAAGGGATTTCTGGCCAAATGATATAATATTTGGATTCATAGGATTTATCTTTGCTGAATTAATTATAGGTATTATAGGATTTAACATATGTAAACAAATTCTTACTCAAACTGTGTTTCCGTTCAATGATTTACATAAAACCTAATTCTAAATCTAGGATTTTCAGAATATTAACAACATTCTCATCTCCGAAATACAGTTTATCCCTATCTTAACAATGAATTTATAACTAATTATCTAATATAGGTTCTATATCCATGAATAGAGTAATCTCTAGGAAAATTGGTATTTGGAGTGGCTTGAGTTATATCATGTTACTTTTCATTTCAATCCCATTGCTAATTATATTGGATCCTGACTTCTCAAAATCATTGAATAGCTTTGATCCGTTAAGTCAATTAGGCTCAACAGAATTCTCTGAGGGCTATTATCGAACGTTGCATGTATTTGCAGGTATGTTGGCTTTATTGTATATTGAATTAGAATTTGTCCCAAACCGGCAAATCTATCGAAATCTTAAGAATTGGGATTGGGCATTGCGTTCACTTCGTATCGGTGCATTAGGAGAAATTGCAATGGGCATTTTTGACGAGTCATTTTTCCCTCATCACTTGTTTGCAACAATTGCTTTTGCAGTAGGTGGGGTTACTTTTCTTGCACTTGTTAGTTTCAATTTAGATAATCAATTACTTCAAAAAGATAATATTAAGAGATTAATTAATTCAGGGTATATTATCTCAATTATTGCAATGATGAATGCATTATACTTTAGGTACTCGACAGTTAGAGGTATTTGGCAATTTTTGGTCTTGGCAACTGTGATTTTATGGTATGTTTTTGAATCACGTAATTTCAAAACTTTTAATTCTGAAATACTAATTGCTGAAGAAACTCCTTTGCTTAAAGTTAATAATATATCGTACTTAATGTTTGCATTCGGTATTTACTTAATTATTTTTGGTATACTATTGTATGCTGTTCCCACAATGTGGCCTTGGTCTTGTGGTCCTAATGACAAAAGATGTGACATATCAAATATTATTCCCCTTTTAATATCTGGTGCAATTTTGGTTTCATTTGTACTATTTCATCGATCACAAGTGAATCAAAATGTGAAAGAATTCAACAAAGCCAATATAAATATTTGAAAATATAACAATTTAACTATCCATTATTCTTCATGAATAATTTCTGCTAATTTCCGCTGAGTAACAAAAATGAAACTTACAATAATTGAAATAACAATTGATATCAATGTAAACATAGCAAGTTTAAGGCTAATTTCAAAAGCAAAATGAGGAGTAATTTCAAATAGAGATGATGATATCAGAACAATCCAAATATTCTTAGCGGCGAATTGAGCCAATATAATCCCTGGTAGGAATGCAATAACACCCAGCATTAAACCTTCTACCAGTATTTGCAGGAATATTTCGTAATTATAATTGCCATATACATGTAATAATCCTATCTCTCTCTCCCTCTCTACAATTGAAATTAAAAGCGTAGTGAAAATCGATATAAAACCGACAATCAGTCCTAAAACTGTGAGCAAGTTGATAATAATGGTCTGGCTGTCAGATAAAGACTTGAACCGTTTTGCATAGAATCCTCTAGATAAAGTGAGATCGACAGAAGTAAATTGCTCATTCAAAATATTTTGAAATACCTCTACATCTACATCTTCTCTTAATTTAACGAGTAACTTGTTTGCGACGGTCTTGAATCCAAAAGAAGAATATTGAGCAGTTAAATATCTGATATCCATAAATACTGAAGCGCTAACCATTAATTCATTTGTAATTCCAACAACCTTCATGGGCAGTGGTTGTCCAAGGAAACTCAATGAATAATTTCTGCCAACTTTCAAACCCAGAGTTCCTGCCACATATCTAGAAATCACAACTTCACTAGAATTTTCTCTAAACCATCGACCCTCAGATAGTGTCTCATCACTAAAATCAAACATTACTGTTTCCCGTCTCAAAGATACTAATACAGTCAGTTTTTCAGGTGTAGCTGTTAAAGGAGCAAATGCAATAACCACGGGTTCAACATTTAATATATCTGGACGATTATCATTATTTGTATCTAAGTTAGATATTTCCTCTAATATAGTTGTGTCATTGAAAATTGAAGAACCAAGATTAACTTCTAAGTCATAGTTTAGTCGATTTTGAAAATAATCATCAATAGTGAGTCCAACAGAATCATGAGTGTACATCAATGAGCCTGAAAAAGTTAAAGATAGTGAGAAAGCAATGACGGTTAGAATAGTTCTTGTTCTATTCCTCGTCAGATTTTTTGCAGCTCCTCGCATAAATCTGTACGGAAATAAATTTGCCAAGGTGAAAAATAAGCCAGCACTTTTGAGTTCACTTGATTTACCCCGCATAGCCTCATATGGAGTTAGTTTGATTAAATTCCAAAGAGCGAGATATGTAAATCCATAGGAAATTATTGCTGAACTCAATAATGAAAATATTATTGATCCACTTGAGATATGCGTTTCATTGGAAATTAATCCCCATTTCTCTCCTAGGCTGCTAACTAAGAAATCTAAAAATAACTTACCTACTATTAAACCTATAATCGTGCTAATGATACTTAAAATGAATATCCTGAAAAAAAATGATAAGACTATCTCTTTTTTCCTCACCCCAAATGCATACATAGATCCTATTGTCTGTTTTTGCTCATTGACATATCTATTCATTGTAACAAATATTATTACCCCTGCGACAGTGAAAATGAAAATAGAGGCTAATCCCAAATACTGTGATGTTAATTCCAAGGCATCCTGCATACTTTTACGATAAGACATTTCTCTCGTAAACCACGCAAAAACCATATATTCCTCGAGTTCCCCATTTTCATAATCAAGATCAAAATTCAGCTTAAGATATTCATACAAAGATCTCAAGTCTTCAATTTCTATATCAAAATTAAAATTTAGTAGATATGAATTATAATAAGAGCCATTTATAGATCTTCCTTGATATCGAGATATTCCCTCTAGATTCATATACATTGCTCCTACTCGACTTAAATCATAAGAACTGTATTCTATTGATTGTATAAATCCAGTTATCGTATATGTTAGAGGACCTTCTCTTCCAAACAGTCTGACAGAATCATTAAGCTCAATTCCGTCAGATTTTGCCAATGATGAAAGGATTACCGTTTCTTGATCTGTTTTAGGATATCTTCCCTGATCAAGTAAAATCTTATTGATTTTCATAGGATTGTCTTCTTCGTAACTGAGAATGTCTAGATCAATCCATTCGTCTTTCTCCAGACGATTATTCCCCGTAGCTCGCATTTTGGAGCTATCATGAATTCTCCCTTCGACTATTATATCATCTTTATCCTTTTGAAGATAATCCGCAGTCAAATCATGAATTTTCTCACCGATTTTTTCATCGACAATATCAACAAAAAAGAACGTAAGATGTGCAAGATTGTATTCTTCTCTTTCATCAGTTATAATTTGATTTAGATTATCAGGAACATTGGTTAATGCAAGAGGAAAAGCAATTACCATTACAAGTGATAATACTACTACAGTTGATCTTGTTTTGTTAAAATAAACGTCCCTAAATGCGGATACGTAAATTTTTTTCATAGATTATCACTCACTATTATACCAGAATCCATTTTTATGACTTTATCTGCGAATTCAATTAGACTAATGTCATGGGTCACCATCACCACAGTTGAGTTACTTTTCTTACTAGTATCTCGAATCAATTGAATCATTTCTTTACCTGTCTTTTGATCCAATTGCCCAGTAGGTTCATCGACGATCACCAACTCAGGTCGTTTAGCTAAAGCTCTCCCCAAAGCAATACGTTGACGCTCACCCCCAGATAAATGTGAAGGATATGATCTCTCTCGTCCTTTTAATCCTACTTCTTCCATAACTGCTTTTGCTCTTTTATCTAGTTCCTTTCCTTTAATATTTACTAACTCAGCTGCAATCTCAATGTTTTCTTGTGCTGTTAAAGTAGGAACCAGACTATAGAATTGAAAAACAAATCCTACATATTTTCTTCTGAAGGTCGTTAACTCATGATCATTTAATTCATTAAGTGAAAATCCATTTACAAAGATCTCACCCTTATCGGGTTTATCTACTCCGCCAAGCATATTGAGTAGGGTACTTTTACCAGAACCTGATGGACCAACAATGATGACCATCTCGCCTCTTTTGATATCAAGATCTACACCATCTAGTGCTTTTACTATTGTTTCTCCTAATTGATAATGCTTGACTAATCCTCTAGCTCTAATATGTAATTCATTAGAAGCTTGAGAATCTGATGAACCAGTCACTTTGATATCTTAGTATTCATTATTCATTATTAAAAATGAATAGATTAGAAATTATTGATTCAAAACTTCTAGATCCTTGATTTGTCAAATATCTATACTACTGTTCATTTTTTTCTTTGAAATACCAATAAGCTAATGCCTGCTGGGCACTCATTTTGAACACTTGTGATCTTGTCAATGTCATATCTGTAATTAGGCCAATAGCACCCTCTTGTTTTTTTACATCCTTTCTGTTAGTTAACTGATCAATGACTGTTCCTAATTCAATTTCTCCATCAATTAGTCCATCAACCATAATCTCCGGAAGACGAATCTGCAATTCACCACCCCATGAGGAATTAACACCATCCGATACAAAGGTTGTACCAAATAAATACCAATTTCCATCAATAAAGGCTGCGCCACCTTCATTGCCTACCGCTAGCCAACAATCAAAATTGTTTCTCACGTATTTAGCACGTGATTTAGCTCCAAAGCGAATTTCATTTTTTGACATTGGCATTTTTGATACTCTTGATGGGGCTGCTTCTCCGATAATGTCAATATCCGGCCAATAGGCATATGCCGCTTCCTTTACTCCTCCAACTTTTGCTGGATTTGTTGAACCAATAATTATTTTCTTACTCATATATCTTTAATTAAATCTGGTTTTTCAAAGTACTCGGTGACAAAATGTACAAATCAAAGATGATAAGATATTAAGAGTTTAAATAATATTTATTTAAAACGTGATCTAGCTTAATAATGACAAATGCAGATGACAAAGAGTTAAGAGATGAATCAAAAAAAAGGAATATTTTGAAAGATAAAGCTCAAAAATTGAAATCAACAAGCAAAGGAGCTGTTAAAGAGGGTCTTGAAAAAGGAAAAAAAATTAAGACAAAAATTGAAGATACAACATCAGAAGTGATATCTGAGATAGATTCCAAGGTTAAGCAAGTGAAAAATGATGTTCAACATGAAATTACCAAAGCCGCTGTCGGGGGAGTTCAAATGTCGAAATCTAGTAAATCTTCAGCACGGGGTTTTGGTAGTCAAATTGAAGGACAAATATTCTCTTGGTATGGTTATATGTGGTCAATAATTGCCTTTGCATTTGTTATTTTAATCAGCTTTGCAATTAGTTCCTCAGATGGTCGTTTTACTTTACTTCCAATTATCTTATTGATTGCATTTCCTTTCTACATTTTTTGGATTATTTACAACGCCATCCCCGAAATTAAAATTGGTAATAGAATCATATTTTCTCGTGATGACATTTCAATTAGAAAGCAATTAAGTTTTGGTAAGGCTATCGCACGAACATTTAGTCGAGAAATGATTAAAAATAGCCCAGAAGGTGCAATGATAATTGGATTGTTCCTGCTCTTGTTGCTATATATTGTTTTATCCCCTATTTTATGAAATGTTGGGCTGAGATATTATGGCTAGGAATGAAATGGTTAATTTTTTAGATACACAAAAGATATCTTCTGCGACCAAAATCGTTGCAATAGTGGGATCTGGTGCCTCAGTCGCTTCAGGTTTGAAGACATTCAGAGGCAAAGATGGATTGTATGAAGGCAAACGAGCTGAAGAATTGGCGTCACGTAGTGGATTCGCTAAAGATCCTACTCTAGTCTGGAGTTGGTACAAAGAACGAATGCTGAAGGTTTTAAGCGCCGACCCAAATCCTATTCATCATGCATTAGTAAAATTAGAAAAAGAAACTCTCCTAACATCTGTAATTACACAAAATGTAGATGGTTTACATATGAGAGCAGGTCAAAAAAATATTATTGAAATTCATGGTAATATTCTCAAGACCCATTGTTACAATAATTGTGGCCTAACATCTGTATTGAAAAATGCACCCGATAGTATTCCAGTAAATTGTGAATGTGGAAGTTATCAACGACCTAGTGTTGTGTGGTTTGGAGAATCTCTAGATGCAGAAAATCTAAAGAGGGTAGAAGAACATCTAATTGCATCAACAATGGTTTTGATTATTGGAACATCTGGTTATGTTTATCCAGTGGCTCAATTTCCACACTTTGCAAAATACCAAGGTGGTGCAAGTTTGATAGAGTTTAATGTTAATGAGAATGCATTCTCAGACGTAAATGATCTGTTTGTAGATGGGCCTGCAGAAATCACGTTACCCACTTTTGTGGATCTCATTTTACAAGCAAAATCTGATTGATTTAGCTTATAGTATGCTGATTACTGATAACTAATTTAACTTCGCAAGAATTCTCAAAATTCGAGAATATTGAAATTACTTGTTCTTGCAGATGCTCATGGTGGTAAGTGGCATGCAAAATCTTTGATCGATCTAGTTGAACCAGATTTAATTGTGATTCCCGGTGATCTTCCTGGATCAATAGATTTTCCAGTTTTGGTGTTATCATATATCAAAGGTCGAAGAAGGGAGTACGTAAAAAATTCCTATAATCGTTTCCAAGAGAGGTTAACCTTTCGCCAAATTCGAACTGCAAAAAGACTTCTTGACAATATTGTCGATTTCAATATCCCTATACTATTAATTCATGGTAATACAGAGACAAGAGAAACAAGAACATGGATGAAACTATATTGTGATCGTTATAGACATCTGCATTGGATCTCTGATAAGTCCATTATAATTGATGACCTACAATTTTTAGGTCACGGATGGGTTGGAGTCCCTGCTAATTATCAAAGAATGAGAACACCAGGTGAAATCAATGAAAATGAATCAGAAAAGATTCTTAAAAATCAGATCAATAGGCTCAATTATGATGTTGATCAAACGGTATTAATTAGCCATGCGCCACCCTACGGTACCTCACTAGATTATTTACCCCATAAGAAACTCCATGCAGGAAGTAAACCTATAAGGAAAGCAATGAATTCTAGAAAGATCAATGTCAATATATCCGGTCATTTGCATGAGGCTCAGGGATTATACCTCGCGAAAAATTGGTGGGGTATCAACGCAGGCGCTGTGATTGAGGATACTGCTTGTACTGTTGATCTGCGGACTAAAGAAGTATTTTGGTACAAAAATGTGGTTAATAAAATCGGCTTGTCACCTTTTATTTATTCAAGACGTATCAAGGTAAAATATGATAAAAATTAGCTCGGTTAGTTTTCTATTTTTGGCTTAATAAGTACTCTATGGTTCTCAACTTCCATTTCAGAAAGTTGTTTGCCGTTATCGCCTTGTTCAATACTTAATTCGCAAATGTCTGATTTTACTTTGTTTCTCCCTTCTCTATAATTTCGGAAAGCTCTAACTGATTTAATTGATATATAAGTGTAAATTACTCCTAGGATTAAATCAACAATGAAATGATGATTAAGGTATACCGCTGCAGCAAAAACTCCAAATGGATAGATTAGCACCCATCTGACCCTTTTATTTTTTCCATATTTTTTAATTGCATAATACGCAGTGATGGAAGAGTAAGCTGCATGTAGAGAAGGTAATGCTGCGTATGGGTTTGAATTGAACCTTCCATATATCCTGCCAAAAAGATCTATTCCCAATAATCTATCAACTTCAACTAACCCAGCTGCGGATCCGGGTGTTCTAGTTAGGATAACCGGCTGACCAAAATTGAATCCATTACCCTCATTCCAAATGTACCAAGGAGGTGCGACAGGATAAAAATAGAAGGTAATTAAAGCCATATAACTAGTTAATAGAAATGCATATGAAAATTCCTTGAAGAGATATTTATCCTTAGATTTGTAATAAATTAATGATGCGATTATGATTGGTGCTGCCATATGCATACTATAGTAAATAGCAAACAAAACATCAAAGAATAAATATTGATGATTCTGAGCCCAAAATGCTGGAATCTTACCATCAAACATCCATCCAAATAATTTTAATTCTAAATCATAAATTGGGCTCACATTGATGTGTTGGTTGTCATCTGCTACACTTCGCATTAAATCGTAAGTAAACCAAAATATCAGAAAAGGAACCCAATCCTTGAAAAATGATTTTTTCTTAGTCAAACCTGCAATAATAATGGTCAGTAGTATAAATTGGTCTAAAGCTAAGTCAAATCCGATAAGGCTTTCAAACCAATTTCTATCTTCGGCCATATAGCAATAGGATTACATTATATCTAATTTATAAACGATATCATATTGAATGCTATCCAAGAGAACCCGATTTTAAATTATTATCATATACAGGAATGATAATTATTTTCAATTTCCCAACTGATGAGAGCCTCGCACAAAATTCTCCCCCAATGTTCAAAATGTAATACGTACATACCTTTTTATATTAGTTTTAATCTAATAGTAGAGTACTCCGTCTATACTTACAGAATTTTGCATAATTCTCTCAAAGTTCAAAATATTAACCATATAACCGATAATAAATTTTAAATACTTTATCGGTAGTTTTAGTTATGGATAGCCAAAACGATAATGGAAATTCCTACGCAATTAAAATGCGGAATTTGACTAAATACTATGGGGAAATTAAAGGAATTGAGGATGTCACTCTTGATGTTAAAAAGGGGCAAATATTTGGTTTTCTTGGACCTAATGGTGCAGGTAAAACCACCACTATCAGAATATTGATCGGATTAATAAAACCATCAAATGGAGAGGCTGAGATTTTTGGGGCTCCAGTTGGATCCATTGAATCAAAGCAAAAAATTGGTTATTTACCATCTGATTTTGAATTATACAATTATTATACAATTAAAGAGTACTTGGATTATCTTGAAAAGTTGCGCGGACATGCAGAGCTACGTCAGGATCTGGAGAAATTGTTTGATGTCGATATTCATAGAAAAACAGATGAATTGAGCCGTGGAAACAAACAGAAAGTTGCCATTGTTCAGGCTTTAATGCATGACCCAGATATTCTAATTGCAGATGAACCTACTACTGGATTAGATCCTGTCATGCAAGACGTTTTCAACAAATATTTGAAAAAATATATTAAAAGAGGAGGAACCGCATTTATCTCATCTCATATTTTACGAGATATTCAAGAAATTGCAGATACTGTAACGATCATTAAATCAGGCACTATCTTCAGTTCAGGAAGAGTTGATGAACTACTTCTGAATTTACCCAAAAAAGCAATTTTAAAAATTACTTCTACTGAAAAAGCAGAATCAGTTTTGAAAACGCTTGAAGTGAAATCAAGTGAAATTACAGGTGATAAGTTAATAATCTACTATGATCAACCACATCGAGAAATAATGAAGCAAATTGTAGATAATCCTGATGTACTAGATTTTTCTTTTCCAGATCCAAGTTTAGAGGAATACTTCCTACCTATCTTTCAGAGTTAAGGAGGACTGAAAGTCATGTCAAAATTTAGTACAATTTTTAAAAATGAAGCAGTTGCAAATCGTGGTTGGTTCATCGGATGGTTACTAGGAATGGGTATCACATTTGTTTCTATTTCTTTAATGTATCCAGGCGAAGAAGGAATGGCCAGTTTATTAAAACTTTTAGAAGATCCGAACTTTCAAGCTTTCTTTGGGGATATTTCAGATAGCAATCCCGGTTATTCTTTATGGGTAGCAATGATGTTTCCATTTATTTCAATGATATTATTCATTTACAGTGTCAATTCTGGCGTTAAAGTAGTAACACTTGACACCGACAAAGGCACTGGAGAGATTACCTTCTCAGCACCTGTGAGTCGTAGATCATTTTATTTTGCGAAATGGTTAGCAATGTCAATTTATATTATGTTAATTATATCTGCAATTATTATTGGATTACGGATTCCCATCAATGGGAATTACCTTGAAACAGATAAATTAGTACTCCTCACGATTCACACTGCAATATTCAGCCTTGCGGGAGTTAGCATTGGAATACTTCTTGGATTGTTTACTGGGAGAGGTGATAAAGGGTCACAAATAGCTCTTTTGTCAGTATTAGTACTTTACACTCTTCAATCGATTGGCAATATCAGAGATGAAGTCGATTTTTTAAATCGACTTAATGTTTTCGAATTATATGATTCACTAAGTATTATACTCTTTAACGAAGGTGACACTGATTCTCTACTAGTTTTGCTTGCCATTTTTGTTGTCGGTTTGTTCTTGGGTTCAGTTGGATATGAGAATAAAGATCTTATAGAAAACCGAGGTGTATCATTTGGTAAATATCAGCAAAGATTAATACCTCTCGTTTCGTTCTTCCACCTAATTTTCAAACCATTTGTAATATCTGCAAGATGGATTAACCATCGAGTTATAGTATTATTTTTGTGGATAAAATATCGTGGTAAAGTTCCGTACGATGATAAAACTTTCCGGATTGATCGTTCATCACGGACGAGTGTATTCACATTTTGGGGTAGAGCCCTAGAAAAGCGATTTCCAATTGCAGCAGATTTCGTTTATTCAGAAAGAAGAGTTTTGCTCATAACATTTTGGGCAATCGTAATGGTATACCCGTTACAATTAGCTCTTTATCCCGGTGATGAAGCGACTCAAGAGTTAATAGTTGGATTTGGCAGTGGTGGAATTTTTGATTTGTTCACTTATGGCTATGATTTGAGCACTGAACCCTATTTATGGTATGTAATGACTCAAGCAATTGGTGGCCATTGGATATTCTTTCTCCCATTAGGGTTTCATTGGGTAAAGAAAGTGACAATGAGCGATGCAGAATCAGGTACTGGGGAGATACTTGGGTCACAGCCAATCCCATATCAGTCAATCATTTTCCAGAGAATTATTGCTATACTATTGGAAATTGTGTTCATAGTTGTGAACATGGTCGTATTTTTGATTTTGTCTGAATTAATTACCGGTAAAACAGATGATATGTTGTGGGAGATTGTAGCAATATTAGTTTACATTCCATTATACTCATTTTGGACGGCGTTGCTAATTTCCATAGCTTTATCACTCAAATCTTCAGGTGTTAAAATCGCGCGAAGTATTTACTTGCTAAGCTTTCTAGCCTTTGCCTTTGCCGTTATCAATCCGGATTACAACCACTGGTATGTTAAAAGTATTTTTGGATTGTATGATCCAGTTCTGATTATTCGAGAACAATCCTTGATGGCAAACAATGGAGGAATCATTGTTATTTTATTTTTAGCAATTTTGAGTCCATTTATCTTAGCATTCAGTTCTAGGTATTACACTTGGTCGGTGTTTGATAAACAGCGAGATATGTCAACGTTTAACAAAGAAAATCTTGTAATGTGAATATTATTTTGTACTAAGAATTTTATTAACAGCTCGTGCAAATTCTGATAATCTAAATGGTTTTGTAATAAACTCACTAGCTCCAGCTTTCATCGCTCCCATCACAATACTTTGACTTGAAATCGATGTCACCATAACTATCTTTACAGCAGGATTGATTTGTCTTAATTGACGGAGAGTTTGTAATCCATCGAATTTTGGCATAACTACATCCAAAAGAACTACATCAATTGAAGCCCAATGTTCACCATAATATTCCAATGCTTCGAGTCCATTTGATGCCTTGTGTGGAATCTCGTGACCCATCTTCAATAATAACTTCTCAGTCAAGGTCTGCATGAATTTTGCGTCGTCGACAACTAAAAATCTAGCCATGGTCTATCAATTGACCTTTGTTTTATCCCATTTTTTCATTAATTTTTTCAATTATTTGCTGCTTGTTCGATCGGGCAGATACGTCATCAATCTCCATCTCAATAGCAATTTTAAGGAGTTCTGATTTTGTAAGACTTTCCAAATCAAGTGGAGACTTACCTATTTCTCCTCCAACATCAACCTTCTTGAACTGAGCTTCCACCATACCATCAGTATGGCTAAGATCATCATCGGAGTAATCAGTCAGAGAATCAGTTGAAACCACTAATTCTTCTTCCTCACCTAGAATTTTCTTAGCATCTAAATGCAATTTAGCTAATTTCTCAGCTTCTTTGAGATCATACTCTGATAAAATGGTGTTAATTGCAAGAAGGAGTGTTAATCCTAAATCTGTTCTGGCAACTCCAGCTAGAAAGGTTGAATGAACCTTGCTTGATATTAGATCTAATGTGGTTTTTATATTATCTTCAGTTATACCTATCACTGATTCGACATAATCTACTAAAATTCCAACTGTGGTATCTCCAGATTTGATAATTAATGCATATAGTCTATCATCTTCATCTTGAAACTCGTCAACGGATCTAGTTTTGCTATCTTCTATCATCAATCTGGCCTTAAGGTCAATTACTGTAAGTATTGCACCTCGGTAATTGATCACTCCAGCTACATGTTGACCTGCTTGTGGTATGGCAGTGATAGAAGATGGAATGTAGACTTCTTGAACTTGTTGGACATCTACGGCATAAAACTCGTTTCCAAGTTTGAATGCAACATATTTCTTAGCCTGTTGAGTTGTTACAGCCATCCTTATTGTAATCTCCTAAAGCGTGTATTTTAACTTTAATCACTCATTAATCAAATATTCTCACTAACCGAAATAAAAATCACAATATTCTATTTATTATTAATAGATTATTTCGGATCGAAGATAGGTTTGTTTGTAGTCTTTATATTTTTTTATCCCGAGGAAAAATGCTCGCACAATAAATATAGAATAAACCAATGCACAATCTTATTCCAATGTTTTACGAGTAAAATTACGATTTTATACGTTAGATGAGTAAATATAATAAACAAACTTACGAAGCATGATTTAGAGGTTAAATTTTTTGGCCAATGTATTAATTGTTGATGATGCTCGTTTCATGAGACTGGTTCTTAGACGAATATTAACGCAAGCAGGCCATACGATTTTAGGTGAGGCCAAAGACGGTGAAGAAGCTGTCAGAATGTATGCTGATCTACGACCTGATTGTATGACTTTGGATATAGTTATGCCAAAAATGAACGGTATTGAAGCTGTAAAGGAAATCATGAGTTTCGATCCCACAGCTAAAATTATTATGGTTACAGCTCTTGGTCAGGAAGCTTTTGTGCTTGATGCAATAAAAAGCGGGGCAAGAGAATTTATCATTAAACCCTTCAGAAACGAAGAAATTGTAAAAGCAGTAATGAAAACTGTTAGTACTTAATCTGAGGATAGATTTACTAGAAATTAAACATAATACTAATTCTATTTTTTATTAATGATTTATCTCAGTTGGTTTAATTAAACATACATCCCCCATATACTATTTAAATTTACCAAACTTCAGAATTTTGCGAAAAAATGGATCTAGATCAATTACAAAAATCGAGTCAGTCTCAGATGGAAGGAACATTAGTTTTAGAGGGAATTAATTTAGGCGCGGAGATTATCCGTGATAAATTTGGAGTTCCACATATTTTTGCAGATGACCACGAAGATCTGTATTTTGCTTTTGGCTATGTTCATGCACAGGATCGACTTTGGCAAATGGAAATGTATCGTCGACTTGGTGAAGGTAGTTTATCTGAACTTTTAGGAGAAGGTGCTTTAGTCCAAGATAAATTTTATCGTACTCTTGGGTTATATATTGCTGCAAAAAGGGACGAAGAGGCATTCTTAAGCAAAGGAAACCCAGACGCAATAAAAGTACTATTAGCGTATTTTCGTGGAATCAACACTTTTATTGACACTAATCAAGAAACATTACCTTTAGAATTTAAGTTGCTTAATGTCACACCCAAACATTTTGCAATAGTCGATGGATTATTGATCGGTTATTTTCTTTCGATGGGCTTGGCACGCAATTTTACTGCTGAGATACTAAGATTAGACATAATGGATAGTATCGATGAATATTTTGGACGAGAGATATATGCCTTAGATCCTACTGATGGAATTCGTTCTTATGCTGTACCTGGATTTTCATCAATCCTTGATCCCCCTGGACAAGGAAGTAATAATTGGGTAGTTTCTGGTGAAAAATCAGTCACCGGGAAACCACTCTTAGCAAATGATCCTCATGTATTCAATACTATTCCTGCTCTTTGGGAAGTAGTTCATTTACATTATAATGATAGGGATATAATTGGGGGTACGGTACCTGGGCTCCCTAATATGATTGTTGGTCACAACAAGAATGTTGCTTTTGGAATTACCAATTCATACGCTGATGTACAAGATGGATATATCATAAAATTGAACCCAGAAAATAATCAACAATATCGATATAATGATTCTTGGGTAGATATGGATAAACGGGAAGAGACCATTTTGGTTAAGGGTAAGGACCCTGTTGTATACAATGTCTTACTGACTAAATTTGGTCCTATCATTGAACACCTTATTGATGGACACGTTCCGAAGATTTACCAGAGAAATAAAAATACCAAAATAGCGTTCCGATACATGTTAGATGATGAATTCGATGAATGTTTATTTAACATTACTCCACAGCTATTATTCATGAACACGGGTGAAGATTTCAAGAATATCGTAAAAAGTATGAATTTTCTAAGTCAGAATTACGTATATGCAGATATCAATGGGGATATTGGTTATACAATGACGGGAAAAATCCCTATTCGCAAAAAGGGTGATGGAACTATTCCCGCCCCAGGTTGGACAGATGAATACGAATGGACTGGGTATATACCGGATAATGAGATGCCGCAATCCACAAATCCAGGATGTAATTTCATTGCAACAGCAAACAACAAGGTAGTAAGTAATCATTATCCTCATTTAATTACTAAAGACTGGATACGACCTTATCGGATTAATCGTATAATTGAGATGCTTTCTGAGAAGGAAAGGCTAAGTGTTGAAGATTTTCACAATATGCAGATGGACACATTTTCATTATCAGCAAAGGATCATCTCCCCTATTTTCTTGAAATTACTCCAACTGATTCGTTTGAGCAGAGGTGTCTTGAGTATGTGCAAGTATGGGATATGAGATACTCAGCAGAAAGCACTGCTGCATTAATCTATGAAGTATGGAATTATACTCTGTCAGAAATGTTGTTGGCGGACAAAATAGGAGAAGATGTGTTTTCAAGAAATCATTTCTGGTTTTCAATTCTACCTTTGCTTAAATTCCCTTCAAATCTCTGGTTTGATCGGGGTTCAAATTCAAATATAGAAAATAGAAGAGCGGTAATTGGAGATGCATTTCACAAAACAGTTGTGGATTTAAAAGAAAAATTAGGTGAAAATGTTGATGAATGGAAATGGGGTGATCTTCACCAACTTCAATTTAACCACCCCATGGGTAGTGCATTTCCAGATCCATCGTTATTGAATAGAGGTCCTTTTGACATTGGCGGATCGGGATCTACAATTAATGCTGCATTCTATTATTATCCGACTACAGAATTCAATCTTACTGTCGGGCCCACATATCGTCAAATTATTGATCTTGATGATTTCAATAATTCAAAGTTTATCGTCATTCCTGGTCAATCTGGTAATCAATTCAATAATCACTATGCGGATATGATCGATCCATGGCTCAAAGGGAAATTGCATCCTTTACTCATAGATCGAGAAAAAATTATTGAAAACAAGGAAATGAGTCTTGTTTTAGAAAAAAGTCCAGAATAAAATGAGTAGAGAATTGCATATCTTGAGATCGGCATCAGATTTCGAATTTCGAAACTGAATGATAATGTTACTGTACAGTCAATCAGATCATGGATTTGACTGATTCCATTGATGGTAAGTTTGGGTAATATTTCCTAACCATTAACCACTTACCTAATTCTATGATAGGGAGAACGCTAAGAGAACTTATTGCAATGATTATCCACTCGGTTAAATCTAAGGCATGAGTACTCATTATTGATTGTGCACCAGGTAGATAAATTATGAAGATAAGAAGAATAAATTCCCAGATCACCGCTCGATTTAACCACTTATTTGAGAATGGCTTAAAACTAAATATTGAGTGCTTATCTGATCTGTAATTATAAGCTTTAACAAATTGAATTAGTATTAGATTGATGAACACAAGCCCTTGAGCATCAGCAAGGCTAATTCCTTTCACATAATAAAAATAATAGAATATTGTTAAATTCAAGGCAGCAGACCAAACACCCCCAATAATAATTAGTATCATTACGGGTTTAGAGAAAATACTTTTGTGAGGATCACGTGGAGGATCATTCAATTTAGAGTAAATTGGGGGGTCCACTGCTAAGGCTAATGCTGGAAGTCCATCAGTGGCTAAATTAACATATAGAATTTGGATTGCAATTAAAGGCAATTCCATACCTAACATAACTGCTAAAGATAGAAGAATAATTTCGCCAAGATTTGAAGACAGCAAAAACATCAAATATTTTTTAATGTTATCAAATATTATTCTTCCTTCATAAATTGCCTCAACAATTGTGTTAAAGTTATCATCTGCCAAAACCATGTCTGAAGCTTCTTTACTCACATCAGTACCTGTGATACCCATGGCGATTCCTACATTGGCTGATTTCAAAGCAGGGGCATCATTAATTCCATCCCCTGTCATTGCAATAATTTGTTGATCATTTTTTATGACATCAACTACTCTCAATTTATGAAAAGGTGAAACTCGTGCAATTACATCGATATTTCTAATATTATTCCGCAACTCCTCATCACTCATTTTATCAAGATCTAAGCCTGATATAACCAAACCATTATTTACGATTCCAATATCCGTTCCAATTGATCTGGCTGTTGAAAGATGATCCCCAGTTAGCATAATAACTTTTATCCCAGCGTCATGACAATCTTTGATCGACTCTTTAACACCACTTCTCGGTGGGTCCATTAAACCAATAAAACCTAAAAATACTAAATTATCTTCTGACATAACGGTGTTTTTATCGAGGATCTTATATGCGATTCCGAGGGTTCTGAGCGAATTATTTGTCATTTTGTTAATTATTTCGATTAAATCGTTTTTGATTTCATTATCTAGAGATTCAATGTTACCGTTGATTAATATTCGTTTACTATTTTTGATAATTTTTTCGGGAGCACCCTTTGTGAATAATATATTTTTACTTCCATTACTGTGTGCAGTTGTCATCATTTTCCTATCAGAGCTAAATGGTATTTCTGCCATTCTTGGCTTTTGTGCGATGAATGTTTTTCCATATCCAAATTTTTCTGAAAATTCCCTTAATCCTATATCTGTTGGATTTCCAATGAATTTATCCACGTTGAGAATTGCATCATTACAAAGAGACATTCCTTGTAGCAAAAGATTATCGTTATTGTTATCTTTGGCTAAATCACTCTCAGATACACGATCAAGTCCCATATAAACTTCCTTTACTGACATTTTTCCTTCTGTTAAAGTACCAGTTTTATCCGTGAAAATAATTGATGTAGCCCCAAGTGTCTCAACTGCTGTAAGCTTCCTGACCAAAGCGTTCTTTTTAGACATTTTTTGGACTCCCATCGCTAGTGAAATGGTAATTACTGCGGGGAGGGCTTCAGGTACTACCGCTACTGCTACGGCTATTGACCAGATGAACATCTCAACCGGGTCATGATCCTGTAAAACACCAATCGTAAACACTATGGAAATTGCAAAAATTGACGCAATAGACAAAATTTTCCCCATGTGGTCTATATTTTTTTGAAGTGGCGTTTGAGTTGCTTGAATGCTTGATAACTCAGTTGCAATTTTTCCAAATTCAGTTTTCATCCCAGTGCCTGTAACAACAGCTCGGCATCTACCATAAGTAATCACAGTACCAGCGTAAACCATATTTTTTCTGTCACCAATTGAAAGATTATCCGAATTGATTTCAGCGCTGAATTTTATGATTGAAAGAGATTCACCCGTTAATGAGGCCTCGTCAGTTTGAAGATTACTAGATTCAATAATTCGAGAATCTGCAGGTACTTTATCACCCATTTTTAGTATTAATATATCTCCCGGTACAACTCCCCTTGATGGTATTTCTACGATTTCTCCATCCCGACTGACTCTGGCTGTGGGGGCTGTCATCTGCTGTAGAGACTCTATTGCCTTATCCGCTTTGTATTCTTGGACAAAACCTAAAATTATTGAAAATATAACAATTATTAATATTGCAATAGCGTCGAACATATGGCCTATCAGTGCAGAAACTGCAACAGCGAACAGTAATAAAATAATTAAGAAATTATTTACTTGATCAAATAAAAGCTTGAGAATAGATAATTGATTAGTGCTTTCAATTATATTCTCTCCATGTTCTTCTAATCTTTCCACAACTTCAATTTCATTCAAACCATTTTCGTTTGATTTTAATTTTTCAAGTGTATCTTCTGTATTTAATTTATACCATGCAATTTCTGAATTTGTATTAGACCCCGAAGACACAAGATCCTTAGAAGGAACCATTCTATTTAAGTTTAGATTTACGGTCATTTAAATCGAAGAAATCCTATTAAAATAAGTTATAGATTATACAATTGTCTAAGTTATTATATAAAAATTGATTTTTTTTATATTTCTATGAGTGTCTTCTTTGATTAATGATTGAGTGATATAAGAGATTGAATAGATATTGTAAATCAAAATTAATTCTATTCTAAAGATTCCACAATTCTACCATCCATTAGGAAGATCTCCCGAGTGGCAAATTTAGCTACTTTTTCATCGTGAGTGACTAAAATTATTGTCATTCCAGTCTCTTCATGATATTTCTTGAGTAATTCTAAGACTGCCATACCTGTCTTTTCATCCAGATCTCCGGTCGGTTCATCAGCAAACAATATTTTAGGTTGATTTGCTAATGCTCTAGCAATTCCTAATCTCTGCATCTGTCCACCACTCAACAGTGCGGGCTTATGCGTTGCATATTCACCAATCCCAACATCGTCCAATAGTTTCTGAATTCCTTCAACTAGTTCACCTGATAAACCACTCAAATCAAGGGGTAGCTTGGTATTTTCAAACGCAGTGAGATGAGGAATTAATGCATAACTCTGAAATATGAAGGAATAATTTTGTCTACGTAATTTTGATCTGGTTTTATCTCTCATATTAATTATGTCTTGGCCTAAAAAGAAAACACCACCTCTTTGTGGCACATCTAATCCAGCTAACATGTTGAGTAGTGTCGTCTTTCCAGCCCCACTAGGACCTCTAATTACAATAAATTCTCCTTTTTCGATTAAGACATCTACACCTCTCAAAGCATATATATACGAATTACCTCGTTTAAATGTTTTGAATAGTGTTTGAGCCTCTACAATTGCATCTTGGGATTTAGGCCAATATGTTTCTCCTTCTAACTCTTCATAAGCTATTCCCTCATCCAATGTAGTAAACGAAGGAAGCTGTTGAAATCGATGAGTCCAAGAAAGTAACCCACCAGATATGACATCCATATCAAGCATAGTTTCAATTAATTGATTACAAACATCTGTATCCAGCTCTTGTTCACCAGTAAGGAGATTACGAAGATCTGATTTGTGATCTACAATGATTTTCATTACAGTATCGATATGACCGAGAATCTCATCACCCAATTCTTGATGCTTAATCGTCGCCCACTTCTTCATTTCATCTGAGGGTAACCCCTTCAAATAATTAAAAGCAACAGTTGCTACATCGTAAACTTTTGACACTTCACGTTTGAAGAGTTTTAGAACCTCTTGAATTCCTGAAATGACTCCTATGAATGTTTGTAGGGGAATAATCAGATCCTGTTGGACTCGATTATTTTTTACGAATTTTGTAGATAAAGCTTTCAATTGCTCGAATTCTTCAACAGCTTCCTTTATCAGGACATTACTAAAAGGTAAAAATCGTCTTGCGAAATTGGCGATTAATACTTCATCCACAATATCGACTAAAGCTTCGCTATCTTCAGGATAGTCTGTAAATTCAGCCACTAATTCGGGTAATATTATTTTATCACCCTCAAATCCTGGGAGATCCCAGATTATTACTCCACCTTCAGCACCAACTCTCTCGATTTCTGATTCAATCATCTTGAATCTTTTATCCTTTGATTCATTGTACTTCAATATGAGATCTTCTCGACCAATAGCGTTGAGACCTTTTTCGTAGATGCCTGCAATAGTACCTTGTCTTTTAACATACGCATAGTGGGCATCATGGATGGAATCAGCATATTCTTTGAGTAATTTCTTTACTTCTCCCTCTGCTTCGATTCGATCTTCTCTTGACGGTAGTTTATTCAATTCAACCTCAGTTACAACGAATGTATTTAGCTGATTTTTCTTTGGATTTGTACCCTTCAATTTCTTCTTAAAAATCTTGGAAATCTTTTTCCAAATCTTATCAAGTTGTTCGGCGTTATTCCAATCAACTAGAGTTGCTACCATGAAAGTTCCTTTTTCATCCATTAATTTGTAACCTCCTTATCACTAAAAACTGCCCCATTTTCAATTCGAATAATTCTATCACATTGGTTGGCTATCCGACTTGAATGGGTTACTATAATCACTGCCATCCCTTGATTCTCTTCCTGCATTCTTCTAAACAATGCCATTATATCATCTGAGGTAGCAATGTCTAGATCGCCTGTTGGTTCATCAGCAAGAATGATTCTAGGGCTAGTTACAAGTGTTCGCGCAATAGCAACTTTTTGTTGTTCACCACCGCTTAAATTGCCGGGAACATCATTGAATCGATCACCCAAGCCCACTTCTTGTAACAACATCTCAGCCTTTGTTTTCGCTTCCTTAGGGTCGAGATTTTGAAGTAATAGTGGTAGTGATACATTTTCAACTGATGTTTGATCATCAAATAAATTGAACAATTGAAAAATGTAGCCGACATTATCTCTTCTAAAATTGGTTAGTGTATTATCATCCATCTCAATAATCGAATTTCCTTCTATCGATATATTTCCACCTGACGTCTCATCTAATCCTCCGATTAAGTTTAGTAGAGTTGTTTTACCACAACCAGAAGGACCCATTATTGCAGTCATTTGACCTGGAGGTATTGAAAAATCAATACCTTTGAGGACGTAAACCTCATTCGATTTACCCTCGTTGTATTTTTTGTGAATTTCTTCAACACTTAATATTGCTTTTTGACTCATTTTGAAACCTCCTTCATCCTGTGTACCTCAACGCTTCACTTGGTGTTATCTTAGAAGCATTATAACCAGGTATTACACCTGCAAGAACTCCTAACACCATTACTCCTGAGACATATGCAATTAGCCTGGCCGTCGGATAAACAGCGGGAATTCCTAGGTCACTTGCTACAACACTTTCTACATACATAATTCCATCAATGAATCCAACAATCAATCCAAGAATTGATACAGTAACCATTTCGATTAATACTCCCAACACAATAGATTTCCTGGAAAAACCAATTGCTCTCATCATTCCAATTTCTCGTGTCCTCTCAGATACGGACCTAAAAGCAATAATCATCATGCCAAGTGCTCCGATTATTAGTCCCATTGTAGCAAAAGTTGCAAATGCTTCCCCGGTTGCTGCATTTTGGCTCCAATAATCACTTACTTCATCCTTTACTACAGTTGCTGATCCACCAACTAGATTCCCACCGTTTTCTGACGAAAAGGAGCTGTCATCATTTAAGTTGTTTAAGGCAATCTCGATTTTCTTTCCTAACTCCTCATTCTCTGTGTCATCATGGTAATCATTAGAACTGCGAACTAAGAATAAATTAGGGAATTCAACATCAAATGGTAAATGTGCGGCAACTGACGGAGTTACAAGAATTGCATTTCCAAACATAGGAAAATTAGCCGTCCCCATCATATCAATATATGTCTCAGCTCCCGTATATGCTGGAATTGGATCACCAGTTGTTGTTTGTAGGTATATAGAGGCTCCAATAGGGAGATCTAAATAAACTGCTTGTAAAGCCCAACTACTCAATACCATTGTTTGTTCCTCAAATTTTACTTCCTCGCCTAAATTAACTTTTTCAGTACGTACATTCCCATCATAAAATTCTCTAAAAATATCGTTTGAAATTTTTTCATGCTGATCGAGAGTTGTTTTAGCAGAAGTGCTATGACCAGTTGTTTCCCTTAATTCATCTCCCACAGTGCGGAAAGATAATTCTAGTGAATTCTCATCATTCCAGTCTGAGGTAGGATTAATGATTTCTTCAGGTACTTCAATTATTGGTAAAAATCTAACATCAGTGCTCAGATCTAAATCTGGATCCAATGGTGAAACCAAGTATATCGGTAATATCGTTCTTCTAAATGCAAAAACCTCTTCTATTGACGGATCAATATCCTTAATCCATTCAGCTGTGTTATTATATGTATTATCTGTAGAGACTGCAAGACCAACACCATCAGTATATCCTTCAAATAGATTAACAGCCCCTATACGCATTGTTGTGGTGTATATTCCAATTAGGATCAGCAGAAACAAAATTATGGTTAATATTGTAACAATTAGTACCCCTCGAGATCTTTTTCCAATCATTTGTTTCGTTGTAACTTGTGATATTGCTCTCGCACCCACAATTAAAAATAGTATCCGGCTAACTGAATTCATTAACCATTCATAATTAATAGAGACCAACATAGTTCCGCCGACAACAATGAATAGAAGAATTACTACAAACCAATTGCCAGGATCTTCTGGAACACCAGTTCCGATCCTCTTTGAACCTTCCACTGTGAAAAATGCACCCAATCCCCACATTGATGCACCACTAATAGAAAGGGCTAATCTTCGAGATAATACTAAAGTTAGCAACAATCCTAGTCCAGCTAATGTTAACCCAAATCCAAGGAGCATAGTTGTTTGATTTTCATATGTTTTCCAATTATCTTCATCAAAGATATTTCCTACTTGAGAGGCTGCAATCAGACCAATGGGTAATAATATTATACCAAAAAGCAATGTTATAAAGCCTTTACCGGGTTCCTTTGGTTCCTCCAACCCCCTGAGTGTATTTGCCACACTTTGTCTAGCGGCATTCATTGCTGGTATTACTGCAGTTATGATTGATAATATCACACCAATAAGCACAGCACTAAATACTAAAACGGGATTTATTCCACTCCCAGAGACAGTAACTCCAAACGCGACAGACAATTCTGCAAGCATCCATATCGATACCAATTGTCCAAGCAGAAATCCCAGTAATGCACCAATTAAACCGACTATGGCTGCTTCAATAACAAATATCGCAAATATTGTTCCTATACTTGATCCCAATGCTCTAAGGATTGCTGTTTGATTTTTTCGATCATCTACAGCCATATTTTGAACATTAACTATTAGCAACAAAGCAGTTGCGTTCAGCATAACTGCAAATATAGTTAGGAAACCTACTAACAATGCGAGATTTTCACCCATTGTTTCAACACTACTTACCCGAGCTGAAAATACAAATGCTCCAGGAAATGCCATTGAATAAGTCACCTGTATCTCCTGTATCGCAATTATTATTATTTTCATACCTGGAAAACTTTTCTCATCAAGATCAAATTTCTCAAGACTCCTATCAATCCCATCGAAGGTTATTGCTATCTCTGAAATGGATTGATTGATAGTGGGATCCAATCCAGCTTGCAATTCTTCTAAATTAACATATAATTGGGGTGTCGTGCTTTTGGGACTCGCCCCAACAGTTCCTCGTCCTTTCGTTTCATCATAAATCTCTGCTACATTAAATTTCTCTGTAGTAGAATTCCCCAATCCATTCGACATGCTAAATTGAATTTCATCACCCAATGATAATTCCAATTCTTCGGCGAGGAGATCTGAAATAATGACATTACCTGCTACTAAATGTTGTACAGGATCAATTGTTGCTCCATCTTGATCCTCAAAATCGCCAAACCCAGAATCTCCAGGCTGAATTCCTCGAATTGTAATCCCTTCCTCTAGAAGTCCAGTTGCAGTTGCATAAACAGATGTGGAATAGATTATTCTAGGAGAAATTGATGTGATACTTTGCAAGTTTGGTTGGCTGGTATCAATCAAATCGACAAAACTTTGATTAAAAAGCCCATTTGGCGAGGTTGGATCTGTGATCGTAATATCGACATTCCCAAGATTATCGAGATTTAACTTTGCCATAGAGTCAATTATACCATCGCCACCAGCTTGTGCTCCTATAAAAAGGGCTACTCCCAGAGCTATTGCAAGACTTGTAATAAAATTTTTTCTTTTTCTTCTAATTATTGATTTATATGCATATTTAACCGCAAAAAGTTTCATAAGGTATCGTAATCCATGTATGATATTTAAACTTGTCAATCGTTACTGCTACAGGGGTAACGAATAATTATAAAATCCTACGATCCATTATTTGGATAAATTAAATAGATTTATTCTTTATAATTTTTTTTTGGTATTAAATTTTACAGAAGATCTTACAAAACTATAGTAATATTATTTTGAAATCAAGGAATTTTTAATTAAAAATCAGTAGAACAGGTATTATTACTACATATGATACTATCATTCATCAACAGATCGAGAAAATTCAATTGGTTATTGTAACTATTCAGATATAACATGTCATACGTTTCTTAAAGTAAAAAATCCATTAAAATAAGAAAGGATATTCAAATGAAAGCGATTATAACTCCAAAATATGGACCTCCCGAATTACTCGAATTGAGAGAGGTTGAGACACCTATACCCAAAGATAATCAGGTTTTGATTAAGATTCATGCGGCTACTGTGACTGCGGGGGACTGTGAACTCAGAAGCATGTCATTTCCGCTCTGGTTACGCCCCCTTATCAGAATGGGATTTGGTATCTGGAGACCAAGAAAAAAAATTATGGGTCAAGAATTATCGGGTCAAATAGAAGATATAGGTAAAGATGTTACCAGATTTAACAAAGGAGACCAAGTTTTTGGAAATGGAGGTTTTAGTCTTGGATCCTATGCGGAGTTCAAATGTCAATCAGAAAAAAGCGTATTAGCAATAAAGCCGACAATTATGACCTATGATGAAGCAGCTACAATTTCTACTGGAGGTCTTAATGCATTACATTTCCTCAGATTTGCAGATTTACAACCCGGTCAGAAAATTCTGATTAATGGTGCTGGTGGTAGTATAGGTACGTATGCGATCCAACTTGCCAAATTAGCTAAAGCTGAGGTGATTGCAGTTGATAGTACGGAAAAATTAGATATGTTACTGTCAATAGGCGCAGATCGGGTTATCGATTACACCAAAGAAGATTTCACCAAAAGTGGTGAGACATATGATGTAATTTTTGACATTATAGGGAAAAGTTCCTATTCAGATAGTCTAAAATCGTTAAAAGAAAACGGGTTTTATCTATTGGGTAATCCAAGATTCTTACAATTGTTTCGCTCAAAATGGACTTCGTGGAGAACCAATAAGAATGTAATTACAGAATTTGCCAAGGAAACGCCTGAAGATTTAAATTTTTTAACAGATCTAATTGAAGCTGGAAAATTAAAATCGGTAATAGATAGACGGTATCCATTAGAACAGGTTGCTGAGGCTCATACTTATGTTGAAACTGGAAAAAAACTTGGAAACGTAGTAATTACGGTATTTAGCAACGACAATAAAGAATAGAGAAAATAGGAGGTCCAGAATTGACAAAATCAAAAAAAGAAGATAAAGCACTGTATTTCGCTAGTGATTACAAAAGATCAGCCAAACCAGTAAATCTGGAAAAGACCAGTCGATCGGTACAATTACATGTTGAAAAGATTGCAGAAGCCAATGTGGGATCTGTTTTAGATCTTGGTTGTGGGGCCGGTGGTATTTTATTGGCATTGCAAAATGCTGGAATTGGGGAAATTCATGGAATTGATGCTTCTCCTGAAGCTATAGAACTAATGAAGAAACGTTTTGAGAAATTTGGGAGTCTTGAAAACACTTCTTTTACAGTCGGTGATATAGTTCAGTTTGATCCCCCTACTGTTGATGCAGTTTCTTCTCATTCAGTTATATGTTGCCATCCCAATGCTATTGGTATAATCAACACAGCGACACAGAAGGATCCCAAAATGGTCGTCATCACTTTTCCCATGGATAATTTACGAAGTAAATTAGTTATATTTCTTCTAAATAGAGGATTGTGGATCGCTGGAAGATTTAAAAAATCCATCAGAGGTCGTAAAAGCTATGTACATTCCACTGAGCTTGTTAATGCTACATTTGAGGAAAATGGTTACAAACTAGTTTTCACTGATGAGACCTCCATGAGTCAAACTTTAGTGTATGAAAAATTGTGAAATTAATATAATTGCAATCATTAATATCATGGAAGATTTTCTTCATCCACCTTGGATTTTTCTTGAGAAAACGAAATTATGTATCGATAGTTCTGAACTAAAGATGATCACAATACAGTATCGGAATTTCAAATCAGTTAAAAATCAATCCATCAAATAAATTTTGGTATAAATCGTGAGTGACTATTTGCTTCTTACTTCTTTTTTTTTAAGATTACTAATTTACACCTATTTATCAATTAAAATTATCATTGAATACAGAAGACACCGTTTTACTCCCCTTATCTATTTGCTATTAGTGAATGTATTCCTGAGTCTGATTCAATTCTTCACTTTGCTACCGGAACCGGGAGAATACGAAATCTCATTAATTCTATTCCAAACCTCCATAATTTTAATTTCTCTTGGTTTTTCATTCTTATTACTACTCCTATTCTTCGATAGTTTTGATGAAGAAAGCGTTCTGACAGGTAGAAATGTCACATTGATGTTCAGTGTGTTAATTTCAGGAATCTTAATGATTACAAATTCGATACTCATCAGCACTATAATAAATGATGATGAACCAAGGTTTTCAGATCCAGATAATGTTGTAACATCCAATTCAGAAAATATTATATTTATTATTTTAGTTACTGGAGTGTCATTGAGTCTATTGGTGATTCTTTACATGGGGATTAAGATATTTAAAACATTAAGGAGCAAAATGAAAGAAACATCTAATCCTGAAGTTCAAATGCTGATCCGAAAGATTGTTTACGGAAGTGTAATTATGCTTTTTGGACCTATGTTTATTGTAATTCTGAATTTTATTCAGATTGGATCAACAGGGCTAGGTGAAATCGTCAGCCCCTTTGTAGCAATTTTGGGATTATATATTATGGTGCACTATTTTCTTAAAGGTGGTATCTTCTTATTCCAAGGAGATTCCCTTAGAAGATTGATAATTATTACAGATAGTGGTATCCCAATTTACAGCTATTCATTTAGAAAATTCAATCTACTAGAGGATGTTTCTGCAGATTCTTTGAACGAACGAGGAGGCCAAGAAGTACTGTTCAGTGGTGCTATCAAATCAATCTCATTCTTATTATCTGAATTTACTGGTTCGAACAAAGTGGTGAGAGAAATTTTCTCGAAGACATGGTAATGATGTTTAAAATTCTACCTAACAATTCTTCCGTAATATTACTTTGTAACAAATCTACAAAATTTTTAAGAAATGCGATCAATAAATTTAGTGTGCAAGTTTCCTCATTAGCTGATGAGGTACCCGATGGGCAAGGATTCAATACCGATCAAGTAAAAGTTGCCAATCAATTATTGGAAAATTCATTTGGATTCGGCTATTATCAACAAATAGGATCTGAATAATTTCTCAGCAATTTCATCAGATGAGCCTTCGAGAAAGATTTTCTTTGTATAAGTCTTAGCGGGTCTGGGCAACCAAGTAATTAGTCTTCTTAAACACAGAATTTGAAGGCATTGTCTTTTAAATTTGCTCCTGAAAGCCACCTTGATTATATATAATTACTATACAAGCCAATTTTACCATTTTATGTGCTATCGATTATATATTTCCAAGCAGATTGTGAATATATGGATTCTGTTTCTATCTTCATTCCAAAACGAATTGGTCTGGATCAATTTCGTATAATTATCGGTCCAGCAATAATTGCGTCATTTTATTATGGTCTATTATTTTTACAAACCAGGATAAAAGATGAAGACAATAAAGGTGCAATAGGCTACGTCTTTTATTTTACACGTAGTCGTTCATCGTCAGTTCCTTATCAAAATCAGATTTTTTCAAATTATTTAATTGTAATATTATTTGCCATTTGGATTTCGATTTTAACAATAAAATCAAAGGGTAATTTAGGCAACGTAGCAATTTCTTCTTTTGTTTTTGGAATTTTCTATTTCTTTCTAGATTTGCTATTTTACATTTATTATACGCTTGAAGATCACAAGAATGAAACCTCTTGGGATCGTGAAGGTTTCATTTATGGCAATAATAAACTATTCAGTGCAATACTTACCTTTAATTTGATAGAGTTCATGATGGTATCCATTATATTTGCAGGAATATATTTTGAGGTCGTACTTCGGTATGTGGTAGAATCAGATGTTGATCTATACCCAAAACATTGATTGGGAAAAATTACTAGAAATCGATTCTTGCAGTGATTTGCTATTAATATCTTAATACATACATGTTTTCTAATAGGATTTCAAATAATTTTTCATTAATTTCATCCGATGAGCCATCAAGGAAAATTATTCTTTATTGAATTACATTAATTAAGTTGTGGAAACCTGATTCAAATGAGATTAAATTAGAAATTCCGATTTCTTTACA
>JAAFKL010000321.1 GCA_021399405.1 Candidatus Heimdallarchaeota archaeon
AAAAAATCTGTAGAATATCTTCAGGAACTTGGATTCATGGCCATGATGGTTTCAGAACAATATGGTGGAAGTGAATTGGACACCCTCAGTTACGCTCTTGCAATGGAAGAGATAAGTGGTGCTTGTGCTAGTACTGGAGTTACGATGAGTGTTAACAATAGTCTCTACGCATTTCCTGTAGAAACCTATGGTACCGATGAACAGAAGGAGAAATTCCTCAAACCCATCATTTCTAAGAAACTCGGAGCTTTTGGTTTATCCGAACCTGATGCTGGATCTGATGCCGCTGGTCTAAAATCCAGAGCCATCAAAGATGGAGATGATTGGATAATTAATGGGTCAAAAATGTGGATAACAAATGGTGGAGTAGCAGATTATTATGTTATTTTTGCCAATACTAACCCTGAATTGAAACATCGTGGGGTTTCTGCATTTATATTAGACAAAGACGATCCTGGATTTACAGTTGGTGCTAAAGAGAAAAAATTGGGAATTAGAGCTTCCACCACAACACCACTG
Source organism: Candidatus Heimdallarchaeota archaeon (assembly GCA_021399405.1). The sequence goes on from JAAFKL010000321.1 coordinate 520, forward strand.
CAATTTGATGATTTAAGAATCCCAGAAGACAGATTGCTCGGTGCTGAAGGTGAGGGATTCAAGATAGCAATGTCAACACTTGATGGTGGTCGGATTGGGATTGCATCTCAAGCATTAGGGATTGGACAAGCAGCAATCGATGCTGCAATAGAATATGCAAAAACACGTCATGCATTTGGTGGTCCAATCGCTAGATTTCAAGGACTACAATGGATGATTGCAGACGCGTCAATGGAGCTAGAAGCAGCTAGACTACTTACTTGGAAAGCTGCATTAATGAAGGATGACAAAGTTCGTTTTGTAAAAGAAGCAGCTATGGCAAAATTATATTCTTCTGAAGCTTCAGTAAGAGCTGCAGATATGAGTTTACAAATTCATGGTGGAGCTGGATATTCACGTGATTTTCCAATAGAAAGATACTACAGAGATTCTAAGATAACTGCAATTTATGAAGGAACAAGTGAAATTCTCAGATTGGTAATTGCTCGAGAATTAATTGGAAAATTCTAAATTTAATTACTTTTACTCAAATTGTTATTTCTCACCAATTAGAGAATTATAACTTGATCAAGATTACCATTTATGCTAAACTCCATCTATTTCTTACCACATGGAATGCAGATTATCCCAGGTATGGAAGATCCATATAATTTTGATTTTGAAAAACTGCATATTGAGATGGAAAAAATAAAGGAAGTTTTGGAAAGTGAGAGTTCTGAACTCATAATATTAGTTACGCCTCATGGATTAAATCTGGAAGATAGATTCCTTATTTATGAGCACAATGAGTTGATAGGACATTATTATAGAATTCTTGAGAAACAATCAGTAGTCTACGGTGATCTTGTAGACACCAAAAAATGGCAAGGTAGTCAAGAGACCTCATTACAGCTAAAGCAATTTTTAACAAATTGTGATATAGATATTGAAGGATTAACCCAGGGTTATGCAGATTATCCGCTAACTCTAGCTTGGGGAGAAACTGTACCCTTATACTATTTACCTGAAGAATTAAACCAACAAATATTAGTTATAGGAGTTCCGCGATCAAGACATGATAAGATCTACAATATGCAAGAGTCCCTGGTAAAATTTGGACAAAGTATAATCGAATTTTGTAAAAATCATAGTAAATCTACTTCAATTATTTTTTCAGGAGATTTATCACACACACATACTGAAGATGGTCCATATGGATATCATCAATCTTCAAAGGAATTCGATAGGCTAGTGCAACTCTGGTCAACTGATCCAAAACGTGAGATATTTGAGGAAATACTTGAATTACAGAAAACAGCTTTAGCTTGTGGGATGGCAGGGATTTCTATGTTACAGGGAATAGCAGATAAGTACCAAATATATCTCAAAACTAGTTATTATGATTTACCGACCTATTTTGGAATGATTGTTAATCAGTGGAAGTTAAATATCTAAATTGTTTAGTGCTCTGGCATGTGGAATACGATTACAGCTGAGTTTACCCTACGCATTATACGATAAGCTAATCTAGTTCTCAATCGATTCCATAATCCTTCATCCTTTGTATGTCCAATTAAAACTGCATCTGGCTCATGTTTTTCAGTTGCAAGCACAAGTGACTTAACAAAACTATGACCATATAATAAGGTTGATTCAGCATTCAAGTTCAACCGATCAGTTAGTTCCTGTGCGTATTTTCTGAAATTTTCACCGCTTCGAATAACTTCAGGAAACTTGGCTGCATCTGAAAGACTAATGGTTTGTGGTATTTGAACGATATGATAAGTATGAACTTTGCTAGTTGGTCCTGCAGAAGATATAATATTTGCCCATCTACCAAGATAAGAATCTCTTTCAGATCCATCAAATAGTAAAAACATGTTTTCAATCTCATCCCTTCGTTGGCCATATTTAGGAGGATGAACTTGAAGCACAGCTGAGTCCACATTATCTACAACATGCTTAGAGACACTTTTATCTAGTAATCTCTCAAGGAATCCTTTCTTTCTCCTAGAGGCCATAGTAATTAGTTGATAATCTCCGTCATTGTAAGTATCGATAATCTGCTCAGGGATAGTCTTGTGATTACCTTTCTTAACACCTTTCTTAGCGTTTTTCTTGATAACTACATTATAATCTACTTGATATTTGTCAAAGTATTCTTTAGCTTTATCCAATTTCGATTCTTTATTTCCGATATACAGAATCGTTACTTTGACATTGTATTTTCGTGCAATTAGCGCTGATATCTGCCAATTCTGGGTTTCGAATTTCTCGCCTGAAATAGGAACTAACATGTTATTCAAATCGATAAAGAAATCGTCTGTTCGGGCATGTGTGGCACTGAATTCTGCGATTAACTCTTTTCCTAAGGGTGGTAAATCGTATTTGGTTTCATCCACTTCAACGTCTTTTTGGATATTTTTATTAATAAATATCCAAAGAAAAGTTACTCCTGTAAACACCAGTAAAACAATTATTGCAAGTAAAGACTCCTCAAGATGAGTAAAAAAGAAACCGAATACTAATAACATAAATATGATAATTAGAACTGTTGCCACTTTCGCAATTATATTTCTTTCCTCTTTGAAAATTTTAAGGATTGCAACATTAATCGATAAGAAAATACCAAGGAAAATGATAGATCCAACTTCTGCAATCTCTTCCGCGTTTCCAAAGAATGTAAAAAGCCAAGAAATGGTACTAGTGACTATTATCGCCAAGTAAGGGACTCTAGACTTTTTACTGATAACAGCCAGTTTTTTTGGAAAAGCACCGTAATCCGACATCACATAAGCTAATCTAGAAGAACCAAGCAATGTGGCATTAATAGCAGATGTTGTACTAGCTGCAGCACCAAGTGTGATCAAGAGTACTGCCCATCCTCCCAAAAATTCTACAGCCTGGATTAAAGCAGCTTCATCTATCTCGTTTGGATCTTTTACAAGGCTGAAGGTTGCAAAGGTCACAACCATGTAGGTGATCGTAACTGTGATCACAGAGATATACATTCCTCTCTTAACATCTCGAGCTGGATATTTCATCTCTTCTACGGTATTCGCAATTACTTGAAACCCTTCATACGAGACAAATATAACTGCTGCACCGATCACAATTCCACTAAAACCACCAAATATATCTCCATTATCTGAAAGCCCATATGGATCTTCATCATTAGCAAATGGAGAATACCTTTCTCCCTTAAAATACAAGATTCCTAGGAATCCTATGAAAAATAATACTCCAAGCTTGAAAGCTACAATTACATTTTGTATTGTCCCTGTCTCCTTAACTCCTCGCAAATTAATTATCATAAATATGAAGATTGAAAAAAATGCTAAAACTTTACGCCCAGTAAATAAATCGGAATTATTGGTATCAAAAAAATGACTACCTGTTATATCGTGAATAAATTCACTGGTATAAAGGCCGAATGTAAATGCATACAAAGCGATTGTAACAGAATAACCAAGCCAAAGCATTGTACCAATTGAATCCCCAATTATCGGCTTATCTGCAAAACCTTTTCTCAAAATAACGAATTCTCCTCCTGCACTTGGATATTTGCTAACTAAACGAAAATAACTGTTCGCAGTTAAAAATGCAATTACTCCACCGAGAAAGAAGCTTATCATGGCTGCAGGTCCAGCAATTCCAGCAAGTCGACCTAATACTGAAAATATACCACCACCAATCATTGCTCCAACTGCGATCGAAACCGCTTCTTTCAATCCCAACTCCTTTGCAAATTCTGTATTGGATCCTTCAGAGGAAATTTGTTCTACCATGTTCTATAATGCTCAGCAATATTATCCCTTTTTGAATGATATTGTTTCACACTATGTTTTTTATTATTGTACAAAATTTAGTAATACAGATCACATATCATCAAATATTGTGACACGTTTGTGCCATTCCTTTTGTAGATGAGCATCCAATTCTTTGAATGAACCTGAGGAATGGTAGGTTAATAGTAATTGAGTTGTGTCAATAGATCGTTGAGAGGAGCTCAGCATCACACTAAAGATAATGGTTTTGTCTGGAAAAATGATGTTGGAATCAAAATCAGCTTCAAACATAAATACGACATCGTACAGAATATTGGTCGATCTAAGAAAGTCAGCAAACTTTGTCAATCGTCTATACAGATCTTGGTCCAAATTAGATAGAATAAGAATATCACCATCATCTTTGTTGAGTACAGTAAGACCGATATCGGGGGGGACAGGATGTTTTAGTTCAGGTAACCAGAGACGTAATTGGTGTATTTGTCCTAAACTAGTTAACAAAAGAATGCGTTGTGCAATGTTCATTTTTGATGAATTCAATATGACCTTAAATGATCATTATAATAATTTTTTATCCTAGATTTGAATTATTCGTAATTTATTGATTAATCAGTTTAATCCAATCGATCTTAAGCCTTTCTGCAAAGTGTAATTTATCAGCGGCATTGGTATGAAGTAAAACCATTTGTCCGTATGCAGTTAGTAAAACAGTAAATTCGGTTAGATCATACCGTGATTCGTAATCAATTTCAATTTCAGACAAGTTTTTTCCAAATGCATTAATAGATTTCAGAAAATCATGCGTTTCACCCAATTTACCCATTAAGTTCTGCTCCATATCAGAAATCAAGAATAATAATGAAGCCTCAGATTCAATACAATCCATAAAATCAGGTGGTGAAAAATTTGAACATTCATTGGGTTGCATCCAAATTCTGATCTGTTTTATTTCTGCCAGTTGAGCCAATGCGAGAAAGTGATCTTGGAAACCCACAACAACAATATTTTGTTTACCTAGAAAAATCTAGCAACGATTTTTTGGACAAACGCGTTTTTTCTAAATAATTCACTAACAGATACGATAGATAAATATTAGTTGCTGCGGAGAAGGAGATAATGGAAAGACCCCGAACAGAAACGGTTACCTCAGTGTGTGCATGTCAATCCTGTGTCAATCGACGTGATTTTGTCATCCTTGAAATATACCGCGGAAAGGAATTCATCTTTTGTCAAGATGAATGTGTTGTTGAATTTAAAGAGGATCCAGAGAAATTTCTCAAATCAGATCATTTCAAGGTTTCCTTCAAGGATTTACCTGATTCGGATATTGATGATACAGTAGATTTGCTATAAAATGCATAGAAAAGCGATGAAACCATTAAATTTTGCATGCAATAATTGTATAGTAAAAGCAGAACGCTGGAAATTGTTTTAAAGTGATTTTCAACTGACGGTTCAATGTATGCTAAAGAAGTAAAAAATGCCGAACTAAAGGCAAAGATACAATTATCATTCATGGAAGCAATGGCAATTTTTGTGTTCACCATTTTTATTGGTATCCTAAATGCAGTCGATATGGTTGATTTTAAAAGAGGAGAATTATTATTTCATCTTCACTCTGGTACCATAGGTTGGTTATCACTTTCAGCAGTAACTTTACTAGTATGGTATTTTACAGGAGAGAGAGATCTTGATGAAGAAAGCCTTAAAATGGCAAATAACGTTTTAAAATTTGCTCAGATTATTATTCCAATCTATGTAGCACTCTTCTATCTTGGGTTTACTTTGGCCGATGGGGAGGATGTTCTTAGATTTATCCCCTTCGGAAGTGGTGGGGATGGGTACTTCGCATTACTGGTAATTGGAGCTATTGCTGCAACCGGTGTATTTGGGTATACCTGTTATTTTGCTTTTATCGAGCTAGATAAAATTGATTTGAAAACGACGCCACATTATCTGTTCCTTGGTGCTATGCTTACATCAACTTATGGTGGACTCTTTGGTATGATACTTGAAATACAAAATTTGATTGGAGAAAATCTTTATGATGTCGAAGCTGGCCAGGATGGAGTAGCAGCTCATGCAGCCGCCATGGAGGCAGGATATCTATTCATGTTCATTACAGCCGTTCTTGAATGGCAGATAATAGGAGATAAGATGGAGAAAATCTCAACCAGCGGTTATTTACAAACTGGTGCTTTGTTCTTTGCAGGATTGACAGTTGCAATTGGTGCAGGTTTCAATCTCGAACCATTGTTGATGATAAATTTACCACTCTTACTCCTTGCATTTGTTTTGATAATAATTCGAGTTTTCATTAAAATTGATCCAAAAAGCATAGTTGGAACTGGACCAGACCGATTTTTCCTTCCAGCAGCGATTGGATTATCACTTTCGATCGGTTTCTTCCTTTATTTGGTAAGCACTATCTTGGGAGGGAAAGATCCTAATACATTATTTGAAAGCCCATGGTTCATCGGTCTATTTTTGGCTAATGTACATTCTTTATTCGTGGGTGCTGCAACTGGAGCAATTCTTGCCTCTATTCTAGTGCTACTGAAAGATGCTGATGAAGAAAATAAACGATTGGAGAATATAGGATTTGCTTTTATGTATGTCGGACTTCTTGGATTTGTCATTACTCTTGTATATCGAGGAGATCAGCTAGAGAATGGAGGATCTGGTGATGTAAGCACACATATTGCTGCAGTGATGGGAATAGGTTTGTATTTGATTCTCTATACTCTTTTCACCAGATTCAGAAAAGTAAGAAGTCAATAATAAACAGAATAATTGCTACCCTTAGAAATAAACAAATATAATTTCAATTTATCACAGATTATAGTGAGAAATTCAAGGATTTACTTTTGGATCTTAATATTATGTTTTTTGATTATTCCCATTAATGGAGAAGCACAGAATTCAGGTCCAATAACCCATGAGGTAACAGTTCGAAATTATGCATTTTCTCCTTCTGAACTTCAAATCAATGTTGGTGACATTGTTGTTTTCAAATGGGATGATGGAGCAATAGGACACAATGTTGCTCAAGTAGGTAGTTCAAAGGAAGCCAATTACGATGATGGATTTCGATCAGGAAGTCCACAAAATGGACTTGCTGAATGGACTTTGTCAAGTACATATACGCAGGAAAATGCAACTTTGTATTATATATGTGAACCACATGTGTTTTCACATAACATGCGAGGTAAAATTATTGTGGGTGCAGGATCTGATGAAAGTGACAGTGGAGGAAATTTGGGAGTAATCCTTGCTATTTTTCTTGGAACCGGAGTTTTCACATTTGCTGTAATAATATATTTACAGAAAAAGAAAAAGTCAGTATAGACCCTGTATTAGAAAATCAAATCGTTCAATACAGTTTAAACCAGTATGATGATTGTCTCATATTAGTATGATGATTGTCTTATATTTATCAGAACGGGTATATTATTAATGAGGACCCATTCTTATGTTTTTGGGAATATTAAGTAGTATAGATAATGAAGCTCCTATTCCGCAGAGTAAATCTTTATATATGCACCAGTGACACATTACTTGTAAGTAAATTACAAGTGTCAATTATGTTAAACATATATAAACTACCAAAACTCCCCAAATCTTCAAAAAGACTAATTTTAGCCATATCAGAATATGGAAGCTTGACACAAAAACAGCTTATTGCCAAGGTTAAAATGCCGGCAAAAACTGTTCGTTACGCTTTGAAAAAGCTGAGCGAAGAAAACCTTATTGTTTCACAGCATAATCTCGAAGATATGCGAAGCATGTTTTACAATTTAAATCCAGATATTGATTTCGTAATCATGGATCAACATATACAAGACGCAAGAATTTTAGTTGAAGCCGAAGTCGCTTAGAAAAGATAAAGTCCATATAGGTATGTGAGGAAAAGAATGGGAAAAATTCATGATTGCTCATTACATTCCGATAAACTCCATTGTACCCATTCCAGTGAAACACTACTCCTACTTCTGAGTAGATCACTTTGGCCACTCACAATCAAAGAGATGTCTGAACTCAGTGGATTACATCGAAATACAATCCGAGGAACACTCAAAGGATTAATGGGTACTAAGATCAAAGCTATTGGAGTAAAAAAAGAGGGAGAGAAGACGAAGAATACCAAGATAGATCAATATTACTATTCTGGAATTAATGACTTTTACAGATCAATCGCAGGAGCAATAGAAAAATTACCCGTTAGTCAGGAGTTAAAAACACAAATAGCTCGAAATTTAGCCTATAATCTGGTAAATGACCGTCTCAAAGAAGCCTTGGATAATGAAAAACATCAAGCACATGCAGTTCCTCATGAAGCACTCTTACACATTAAAATGGCCTATCCATTCACAGATGTAGATGTGGATAATAAGGGTAGTATGTTTTCAAAAACAAAATTTGTTAGAAGAGCAAACAAGGGAAAATTAAAGCCTGATGATTTTAATCTACGAGTTCATGGATGCCTTTGTAATGCGGATCAAGAAGTACATTTACCCTGTCATATGGTTATTGGAGCATTGGAAGGTGCTTTTGAAGGATCTATTGGTTTCAAAACTGTTGTTAAATGGGTATCATCCGGAGTGGATGATCGGGCAGGTAATTATTGCGAATACAATATCAAGCTTGAAGAAGGAGAAAAGAAGGGTATCTCAATGGAAGACTGGCAAGAATCATTTACCAAAACACCGATGGAACGATTTATGGTTTTATAAAGAATCAGTCGGGCGTTGAGTATCATCAAATATAAGTATCCGAATTTAACCCATACAATTCAATAGAGATTATTCTTAATTAAAAACAAATTTTCAATTTATACAATCTTAAGGGTTTTAATGGAGTAGATTCACCGAAGGTTAAGCAGATTTACAATCAATTATAGGAGTATCTGCAAAACCTACGTGACTAACTATGACATCGCTATTTTTACGATTGTTCAAAGCACCAGTTAAGTTTACCTTTGAGGTAGACAAGCCGGTGAAAACACCTAGCTTCAATGCAAAGCTTGGTTATACATTCATGGCATTATTGTTGTACCTGATAATGCTTAAAACTCCAGTTTATGGATATCAAGACGAAGGATCAGATCCCTTTGCTGCACTCAGAATTATTCTGGCAAGTCAAAGAGGAACTCTCGCAGAACTTGGAATCGGACCTATAGTCACATCCGGTATGATACTACAACTCCTAGTAGGGTCCAAGATTATCAGCGTGAATTTTGATGATTCCGAAGAAAGAGCACTTTACACTGGTACACAAAAAGTGCTTGCTATTCTTATGACCTTATTTGAAGCAATTGCTTATATTGCTGGTGGTGCATATGGGGAAAATGTAAAAGCCAATCCCGGTGCACAAGTTATGATTGTAACCCAATTAGTAGCTGCAGGAATATGCATTATGCTTATGGATGAAGTCGTGCAAAAAGGATGGGGATTGGGTTCTGGAATCTCATTATTCATTGCAACTTCAGTCTCAGTTACCGTTTTCTCTGGAGCTTTCTCATTAGACAACGTCAGTGACGTGGGTGATGGGAAAACTTGGAGACAAGGTGCAATCCTTTTCTTCATTCAATCCATCAGCAGAGGAGAAGTACTTCAATATGGCCTCTGGCACCCTCAGAGCCAAGCAGCAGATATGTTCAATGTTTTGGCAACGGTAGTAGTGTTTGCTATTGTAATATATGTGGAATCGATGCGTATCGAAATCCCTGTACAGCATGCAGAACACCGTATGCCGGCTCGGTATCCAATCAAATTTTTATACGTTTCAAACATTCCAGTTATTTTAGTGAGCGCTTTGTTCGCAAACATTTATCTGGTCTCGAACCTAATGAATAACCGATACGGGGGACAAGCCGGGGTCATGGGGAACCTGGCGAGCATGCTGGGCCAGTGGGACAACGCCAATGGCCAGAACGTGCCAGTTTCAGGGCTGGCGAGTTATACAACACCACCGAGGGGGATCCTCGCAGTTCAAGCAGACCCATTTGGAGCCATTATCTATATGATAATCATGACAGTAATGTCGACGGTGTTCGCGATGATATGGGTTGAAACTGCAGGAATGTCAGCAAGGGACGTTGCTCGTCAATTAATTTCAGCAGGTATGCAAATACCCGGATTCCGTCGCCATCCCAAAATTATTGAGAAATATCTTAATAATTACATTCCATACGCTGCATTCTTAGGAGGAGTGTTCATAGGCCTTCTAGCATCAATTGCTGATTTCATGGGCGCGATAGGCTCAGGGGTAGGAATTCTGCTGACGGTCGGTATTATACGGCAGTACTATGAGATCCTTGCCAAGGAGCGATTGAGTGAGATCAATCCTGCGATGGCTGGATTATTAGGAATCACTTAAATTAAAAAATCCATCACCCACATTATTGTGAAACCATTTGATCAAGAGATCGAACAGATACATTAACTAAAAAAATTAAACAAGAATTATTGTATACATAAAGTATTAGCATCTAAATTAAATCGAGAAAATTGATTTCAATATTGTGGAAAATCCTAAATTGGATCACTCAATATTCCAATTCTTCTTCGAATCTTGCAGTTCGTTGTTCATGGGTTTCATTTTTTTCACGCTCAATAGCTAATCTAGCATCTTCTTCTGTTGCATCTTCTGGCCATTCCTCATCATCTGGATGAAACCAATTCCAGAATTCGAATAGCTTAGGGGTTCTATAACTATACAATTTTCTAAGAGCATGGATAATTCTTGGATGTCTTGACATGTAATCCATTCTATTAATTTTGTCTGCAGATACTTTAGATTTAACGAATTTGTCAAATTGATGTTTATTAAAATAAGTGCCATGAATAAAATTCAAACCCCAGCCATCCGAAAAGGTTATAGCATAGCCATTTGGATTATGTAAATTAAATGTCGGTACTTGATCATGATATACTTCATAAAATTGGACATCACTCGGCTTTAATGAAATCAGGCAAATTACTTCTGCGCTTCTATGATCTTTGAATAGTAGTATATTTAACAGGTTGTGATTATAATTATTGCCAAATATGCCATATTCGCCTAGAAAGGAAGATCCTTCTCTATCATTTAGAGTTGTTTGGGATAAATAATCGTAATATGCAGCAAAATACATATTATGATGATTGAATAATTCGAGAAACCCAGGAAATACTCTCATTAAATGTGTCAAATTTATTTGGAAATCCTCAAATTGCAGAGGTGTTAAATCATATAATCGATATAAATCATGAAATTTTGAATTTAGCTGATTTAAGTATTCAATACCCGGAAGATCATAACTTTCCGTTACATTATCAAAATCTATACTCATATCCTGAATAACATATTTCACGTCTCGCTCATAAGAATAAGAAAGATGTTTACGAAAATGTTCCAAATTGTTTTCCTGTATCGATTTATCACTATTAGGTGGGGGGGGGTGATATTGAATAGACCGATTGAATTTTGTTGTTGAAATGATTATTTAGTAATTTAGTCAAATTGAAATCAATATCGGCTGATGCATTAAAAATTGAGGCCAAACTCATAGCCTCCATAGGGCTATTACATTGAATAATTTTTATCTTGAGGTTTTCAATACCAACTTCATTTAGATTGAAGCTTATAACCTCATAGACATCTTCAATTGAAATTGAAGAATAAGAATTATCCCAAAGTTTAATGAGCCATTTATCAATAATTCCATTTACATAATTAGCATTCAAAATACATATCCTCTACATACAATTTAATTTTACAGTTATTAAACCCATCTGCTATTATGAATCTGGATGATTCAACGGGATTCAATAACTATACAAAGTACTATCATACGCGTATTCGAGTAGGAAATTGCCTGATCCCTGATTATAGTATAAGTTGGGATTTGTCAAGATGGAGAAATAGAACTGCGTAATAATGGGCATGGTACCGTAGTTATTCCTTACACCAAATTTGAAAAAGTCCAAACTGAAACTTAAACTAAAGGAATTCGTAAATGCATCCACTGCGCCTTTGTTTGGAGATATCAAATCAAGGTTATCATAATAGTCTCGATATAACTGCCTGTATCTCAAAGCATTATCCAATGCCAAAGTTGGGTAAACAAATGCTGCGTGGCCAATACCAACCAGATTGTGTAAAGATTGCTTCTCATGACCGAGTCTATCTATAGGATCAGAATAATCAGACTTTGCTAAATGATCAAATGATGTAATACCAAATGGGTCAACAAATTGCCAAATATTCACAGTCGGGCCCGCCAACCCCTCTGAATTTACACCATCTGAGTAGAAATCATTGTAAGCAGGATATACATTTTCGGGATCGGTGAATATCATTTCGGAAAATTCATTATCTAATAAACCAATTGACCCAATGATCTCATTATAGATTTGATTATCCGGCATATCTGAATTCAAGACCTGATCTCTGTAGATTTCATTGGCAAATGTCTTGGAAGCGCGATGATTAGCTGTTGGGTTATTCGATCTAAACATATCCTTGTTTAATGATAACATCAAATCATCGAAAAATTCAACCCAAGTAGAATTAGTCTTGGTCCTAGAGTCATAAATTTCCACATCAATATTGATTACCATCTCTTTCTTGAGTAGATCCTCGTATTTAACCATGAATACCGAAAACACATCAGGTCTCATATCTGAGGCAATTAAATCAAATACTCCAACAACATCGTCAATCAGATTTAGTCTTGAGCCTGTCTCATCAGCATATTGCATATTAAGGACTAATTTAAGAAAATTCATGGGATCATCCTTTCCGTTGAAATTAGCACGCGGAAACATACCATTATCTAACTCATCTTGAAGAACACCTGCAAAATCGATTTCTACAAAAAGGTCCGAGTTCCAACCTCCATTTTTAATTAATGGCGTTGCTATGTAATCGATTCCATCCATAACATAGACGGAGGTTAGATCATTTGTCAGAAGAATATCAAATTGCACAAGCTGATCAAGATATGTATGAGAAATATGATATTTATAGGCAACCTGTGATGTGGAATTACCACTTGGCGACTGGACATTAACATAGACCTTCTCAGAATTTTTAATTATTATATTTCGTAAACGAGAAATCTTAGTCTCATATTCATTATGAATAACCGAGCCAATTATGTTACTCATCATTTCATCAGCAGTATTAGGATCGCTGAGTAGGATTTGTACTTGATTTAATGAACCGAAATATTCATCAAACATCTCCCCGAGATCATTACCGTCTATTGGAACGTGCTCTCTGACTATTCCACTTCGAGGTAATAATTTACCATCTAAACCAACTTGATTGTTTAAGACAACATTTTGATCATCAAGAACATCGGTCAAAATCTCACGGAATTTACCGATCAGAGTATCCAACACTTCACCGTGAACCTCTTCCTGTAGAGAATTATCCCTAGAAAGTGGGAGCGATTTATACATTTCTAGAATATCGTCATCAAAGAAATCCTTTAGGACTTGAATATCCTTATTCAATTCGCCTTTCTGGTATCCCCTCGTGGAATGATTTCGCTTATATACAAGCACATTTTGGGGATTACGTGAAAGATCATATTTTTGTCTGAGGAAAGCCTCTATACCATCACCAGACATAGCATCTTCAGCAGTAAAGCCATCAATTCTATTAGCAAACGCAGCTAGACCAAACCCATTACTTCCAGAAAGTAGATCGGCAAAGTACTCCGCCTCTTCGAATGTTAATGTACGATCTAGTGAGGGGATGTGCAAATCTGTGAAATATTCAAGTAGGTAAGCGTGGGAGTATTTTTGTCTTAAATCTGAATTTTTCAAATTATTTACGACAACATTATGAATATCATTGGTAGGAAGCGATGTCATTCCTCGATCACCAACATATAAATAATCTGATGAAGAGCCACCAAGTGCGGGGTAGCTAGGATAATTAAGCCTCATATCTGATGGATCTATAAAATCACTAGCCCTAGTCTCAGAAGTAGAATAAATACTTGACTGATAATAGCTAGGTTTAACACTACTACCACGAGTTTGATAAATTAAATCGATATATTGTTCATCAAAATCATATTCAATACCTGTTAATCCAAAGTGGTCCATGTTTTCATCATAAGTTCCCGTAATAATTCTCTCCATTGTATCTTTTGCTTGTGTAGGTGTCACGGGGTCATCAAATACCATCTTATAGTTGATATACTCCCAAGTTTTAGGACTTGTAGAAGGAAGAACCTCAATAAACATGGGGAATGTATATGCATCATATCCCCGGAATCCTTTATTTCCAGCAGGTTCTAGTAAATGTTGCATCATATCAATAGGTCTATGTTGGCTGTCTACATGATTTAGAGCAATGAATCTATTATCTATCATTCCATCAGGTGAGACAAGTTCGTCAGATGTGGAAATCATTCCATTATTTAAATACTTAACCTCGTCCTTCGCAACAGCAATGATTTCTTTCTCATTGACTACGCCAGAATATGTCTGAGCATCGACCTTCTGAACTCGATAAGGCAACTTTGCCAGTCTCTTGTTACCGTTTTCATCAACTACCTCAAAGGTTAAAGTGCGTATCTCGGTCCAACTCTGTTTGAATTGATAATTTCCGAGAGATTCTGGAATATCAGTCTGACGAGTAATAGCCGATAAATCAACTTCTGAAACTTCACTATATTTCTCAATATAATTCCAATTCTCTATCCAACTTGATCCCGTATATGTGTATATATCTGCTGGAATTAAACGATTCTGTGTAGCAGTACCACTTCCCCCTAGGAAGGATCTTCTGAACTCTTCAACTGTTTCAATATTGTTACCATCCTCATCTAGTAATTTTCCTTGAAGTCTTTCAGGTAAGAGAGTGACTGGTGCTTGGTTCTCATCTAGTTTCATTATAAATTCCATCTCATTCATTTCAATACTGACAGATATTATGCGATCAGTGTTTGGATTCTTATATAGATAATGAATGGGAGAACTTGAGGCAGAGATATCACCAGGAACTTTCTTAATTATAAAATCGGCTAAAAGATCAAGATTATTACTTCCATACAAATACAATCCCTCTTGCATCTTTAGCATCTTACCAACCATCTGTTCCTGTAGTATTGCTACTTCATCCATTGAAAGTCCACTTCTATCACTGACCATATTCACAATATTGGCATGCTGTTTTGATTTCAACCATTCATCTAAAATACCTCCAGTTGGATTAGATCCGAGTTGTCTCGGTTTTCCGTTCTTAATAGCATGAGATCCGGTAAAGGGATTACTTTGTGATTGTTTTCGGGTCTTAACTTCCCCTGGGGCAATTATCCAATCATCTCCAGTCGATCGATCGAATGATGCATGGGGACATCAAACTGAAATGAGTTAATTTCTTTTATAAAAAAATCATCTAATTTATCAGGTTTAAAGATTTTATCAGGAAGTGATCTGAAAATTAATGCAGTTCTAATTACAAGAGATCCTTCAAATAAATATAATCCACTTGCACTATAGACAACATCATACACCATGAATACCTGTCCAATCATTACAGGAAGTACAACTGCCAATAATGCAATAATTATTATCAAATTAAGATTTGATTCAAAAACTACAAACACAAAGATTAGACTGATAGATAATGAAGTGGTGATAATTACTGAACTAAGTAAAATTGAATTCAATATAAGGTGACCCAATTTTCCTTTTAAGCTCAAATTATTACGTAGAGTTAATGGATTCATCCAATATATTCTGTAATATTCTGGATGGTCTTTTTCCCATTTGAGTAATAACTCAATATTATTAATTTTAGCAATTTTTTTATAGAAAACGTAAACTACAGGAGTTACTGCTA
Organism: Candidatus Heimdallarchaeota archaeon; assembly: GCA_021399405.1. Next base: position 16,134 of record JAAFKL010000321.1, read on the forward strand.
CAGTTGATAAATATATGAAATTACTCAGTAGGAAAGAATTTGCTCGAATTGAAATATCAACAGCTTCTTCAAGTTTATTCATAAAAGGATAACATGTTACCAATATAAAGAGCAAAATGAAACGGGAAAACATATAATTTTCTATTTCTCTATCCTCTTTGTATGGGTGATTTTGTGACCTAAGGAACGAACTGGTCCCATCTAAGTGAGTATCTTTCATTCTTTTACTTTAATTGAGTACTCTACTGATTTAATTCTTGATATTTACTTCTGAACATTTGTATTTGTTTCATTACAGTTGGGATTGACTAGATCAAATCAATCCTGCAATGGCTGGATTACATAATTATTATTATTATTATTTAGAGTTCATTACGTTGAAGTTTCAAGATTGATTATTGCCTTCTTGAGAAGGAACACTTCTTAGTTGAATTGTTTGATTAATCTGTATATATGGAAATATGGGGAGAGATTTCATAATACCACTGACCTCATCCTTGTCATTCGCATTGATAATCATCCAAGCATTCCTGCCTTCTTCACCCAATAACAATTGGTCTACAATCATTTGTTTTTTTAATTCTTTTACTTTAGCCATTTCCTGTTGAATTACTCCCTCTTTTATATCTTCAGGGATGTGAGTCATTTCAACAGATACAATATATTTATTCATTTTTTTGTTTCTCCTTTAGTCGGTTATTACAAATAATAACTAACTTCCATATTGTTATAAGATAACATTTATTATAATCACTTTGTTACAAGACTGTAACATGAATCCTTTGACAGAATTCCCATGTCCAATTGAGAAGGCACAAGAAATATTGGGTAAAAAATGGTCTATTTTATTAATTAGGGATATGTATGCGGGTAAATCCAAATTCACTGATTTTCTCAAAGAGAATCCGAATTTAAGTACCAGAATGCTTGCCTTACGTCTTAAAGAGTTGGAAGAAAATGGTTTTCTGGACAAAAAAATTGTGAGCAAAACTCCTCTTAGAGCCGAGTATTTTCTTACCAAGAAAGGATATAGTGCACGCAAAATTCTATTAGCATTCTCCCTTTTTAGTTTAGAATTTCATCCAGATTTTGAAATGAGTAAGAAACAAAACAAATTCGTTGAGAGTTCACTAATTTCATATTTTTCAAAAGTTTGAATAATTTTCAATATTATTTAAGAAATATCTCCCTCATATGCTGATTAGGAATTCTGCTTACGGTAGGTATTGTTTGGTAATACTATGAGATCCTGACCAATGGGCGATTGAGTGAGATCAATCCTGCGATGGCTGAATTATTTGGAATAGCAAAATTGAAAGTAGAAGAAACTATGCCTACCCGTATTTTCTTACTAGGATAAATATGATAGTCAAAATACCAACAGTTAATCCAATAAATATTATAATCTTGCCCCTATCAAAATCCCCTAGACTAAATTCTACACCTTGATTACTATCTTGTTCTAATATGAATAATATCTGAGATGTCCTACTCCCAGAAGTTTGGTCAAATAAAATATTGGTCTTATTATTTAGAATTAAAACTCCGGTTTCAACTTCAATTCTTTTTTCTTCAAAAATTTCACTTGAAGATAATATTTTATCAGAATCGTTCTCAGGAGTTATATTTTGATAAGAATACCATGTTTTTTTATAAATACCATCTTCAATAATTACATCTCCATAACTATAATCATGAACCGTTTGATTGAATCGATCATAGGAAAATGTTCGATTATAATTTCTATCATCTTGGACCTCTTGTACAAAGACATTTGTGAGCTCTCCATTATAATCTAGGATATTTGTGTATGACAGTAATTCAAATAAAATACCAATGTTTGACATCGATACACCACTAATTAATTGGCTGTAATCATTATCAATTCCATCAATTGTGTATATTAATTTGAAGTACGTGGCGAAATTTCGTGCTACGGAGACAGATAAGCCTCTAATATCCTCAGAGATCTCGAGTTTAATATGTGTGAGTCTTTGATCTCTCCATTCAAAGGCATCTACTTGTTCAGTTATGTTTTGTCCGATAACATCCCAGTGGAGGACATCTCCGACTTCTAATGATAAATCTGGATCGAAACATCGGTCATTTCCTTTGCATTCATACGTTATCTGAGCGATGGAGATAGAAGAAGAAATAAGCATGATTAGAACAAGAATAACACCCCCTCGCAAAGAAATCATGATTGATTAGAGGTGAATATTGTAATTAATATTTTTGACGTATTCAATTAGATTTTGAGTATTTTATGATGGGATTAATCGTGGGTATTTCCAAATTTGATTAAAATAAGAGCTTTGTTAATATCGGAAAGACACTCATAATCGCTCAGTAATTGTGTTGCTGAAAATAATACAATCTACCTGAAATTCTTATTGGAAAAGGGTTCAATACGTTTACAAAGAAGGTTTAGTGCTCAATTTTTATTGATTTTCCTTTTCATTATTAGCAAAACGAGAAATGAACTTATCATAATAGGAAATATATAATTCCCAGCAAAAATAATACCATTAGCGGCCCTAGTATCGGCAATTAAAATATAATTATCAGTTACAGCAATTTTATTTGGAAAGACCTCATCAAACTCAATAACTGTTTCAGATACTCCGTTTGTAAAATTGAGATAGCCAACTGAATATGCGGAATCAGTAGAGACAATATAATAGATAGAATCTCCTTTAATCCATTTATTTCTTACCGATATCTCTTCAGTGTTTTCTTTTACTACATTTGATTCAAGCTCTAGGCTAATATATTGTGATATGGATAGTCTTCAACAACAAATACAAACCTACCATCCTTAGATATCTGGAATTGATCTAACTCATGAAATCCATATTCATAGATATTAGTTATTGCACCGTGATATGTGTTGTTCTCACCATTTCTAATATCATAACGGTACACCCAATAGTTAAGATCTTCTTCACAAGGCTCATCACAATTGTTAGCTTTTATTTGAGCAAAAAAAGAGATCCAATTGTTATTAGAAGTGATTAGAACCCTATCTCGGAGCAAAGTTGCATTAATGAAGGTGCGTGAAATCTCTTCATCAAGATTTATCTTTATTGTTGCTTCTGCTTGGGTTATTAGATCCAATAAGATAATTTCAAATTTACTTATATTTACCAAATACTCTATGTTTGGATTTAGAATGGCTTTATTTTGATAGATGTTTAAAGGTCGATATAAATTTTCGACTTGATATTGATTAACAACTTCCCATTTATCATTTGAGATATCCACAACATCAATTTTTTCCCTCTCATCTTGAACATAGACTTTATCTGATGATGAAGGAAATATTACATTATCTATGGAACAATCACCTCCAACTGCCAAATAATCAAGTTTATGCTCACCCTTTTTTGAGCCATTTAAATCGTAAAATGTAACAATATTATCAACCTCTCCGACAAAGCTGCAACCATGTACCATCTGGATTTGGTGCAAATTATTTGTTCCGAAAAAAAGGACAAGAATTAGGTATATCTTGACATTTCGCATCATGAATTATTGGTTTTCATGAATAAAAAAGGTATTCTGTCAGATATGGCACATGTATTGAATCGTGAAATTCGAGGTTTTAGCCAAGGTGCGATTGAGTGAGATCAATCCTGTGATGGTTGGATTACTTGGGATAACCTAAATAATAATCGAAAAAATAGATACAAAAATGCTAATACTTAGACACACAATATGTAAATTGTTTTCCAATTTTTTTACCAAACGACTTCAATCTCTTTCGAATTTAAGATATCGGAGTCATTAGTAACAAGCATCTTAACACCTTCCTGAATGCAAGTAGCTACAATCATTCTATCATGAAGTTCAGGTATTTTGCTACTCAACAACAAGTTCCATCCTTTAAGTTTCAAATCCACAATTTTGAATGATGGTGATCTAAAAATAACTTCTAAGATAAAATTAACGTTAGTTTGTGGAATTTTTTTTCCAAATATTTCTTTTCCTTTTAAGATTGTATAAATTAGTTCACCAATGACAATTGAGGGAATAAGGATAACAATTTCATTGTTCTCTGCTTTTTTAAATATTAAATCTGCCTTCTGAGGTAATTGGTTAGTAAAATATGTAAGCAGCGATACGGTGTCGGTGCCATACAAGTCTGCGTTACCCAATTTACAATCTCCAATTTTTTCTGATATTGTCAACTGCTTTTTTAATATCCGCAATTGTTATATCGCTAGAATAGATACCTCTTAACGATCTCATTGAATGCGTTAATGGTCTAATCAGAATGCCTTCACTAGTCTCAATAAAAACAATCTTTTTTCCACTATCTAGGTTGAGCTTCTTTCTCATATGAGATGGGATTGTAATTTGACCTTTAGAAGTTATTATACTCTCGTCTGACATTTTGTATTACAGTAAGATATATATTCTTACAATATTAATACTTAATTTATAAGACACAGAATTTTGCAAATTCGTGATCGATCTTATTCCATTATGAGATTTTGGCCAAGGAGCGATTGAATGAGATCAATCCTGAGATGGCTGGATTACTCGGAATAACTTAATTACAAAATCTCTAAGCAATTTGCAAATTGTAGCACAAATATAGAATTGATAAATCAATTAAGAAGAATCATAGTAACCTATTTTTTCTAAATGCTCATGTGAAGCTAATTTAATGAAGTCCACAATGTAGTGAAAGGTAACCTCGAAATGCATTGGGGCTAGAGTAAATCCATCTAACATCATCATAGCAACCTTTACATCTTCATCATAAGATTGCTGTCTTTCTTCTCTTGATCCCGTCGCCCAAGATTCAAAACTAAATTCCGATACCCAAATTTCCTGTGGATCAACAAAATGCATATTTGTTCCATTTAATCGGACATCCTGTCTACCAGTAATCCAATACCATATACCTCTATTTGGGAATTGTAGTAAGGTTACTGTAAATGGTTGTCCGGTTATTTCTAAATCAGTAACCTCAGAAAATGACGCTCCATACTTTGATTCATGCAGATTATGAAATTTCTTTCTGATTTTCTTGAAATTGCCTTCAACATCATATTGTTTCAGCATACTCAATAATGGTTCAAGTGGGATTACAATTCCAGGTTTGCGAATGTTCATGAGATCAAGAATGGGTTGTACTGTTGTGAATGGTACTTGTTTTCCGTTGATTTCCATTATATCAAATAGATACGAGGCAATTCTTATTTAAATAACTTATAATTATTATTACAATTTGATTGAATTATCTTAATCGATAGATCGAGACTCATCTTCTAAAGTTAAATTAAATAATAATTCGACATATCAAAATCCACAAAACTTAATATGATTCTCGACAATTAATAAACTATGGTGCATATCCTTAGTCGTTTCATGACAACAAATGCACCCGGTTTCATTGAAAATTTTGTGGAACGAGACCAAATTATATTTGAAAAGGGATGTCTTCGCTACAGGGTATTTCAGCAAGAAACAAATGAAAATATCATTACTTTGCTATTAGAGTGGGACAGTAAAGATAATTATGATAAATACTATAAAGATAATGTAGAGCAAGTAATTGGAAAGTATTCAGAAGGATTTGAAGACTTAGAATTGATTGATCTATTAACTGTTGTAGAAGGAGATTTGTCTGATAGTGATTTTTACGTTTTATCTAGGCTAACTGTGAACCGTGATGTAGTCAGTCCAAACGAACTTATTAATGAAATACTAGACAGTTATCCAAAAGAGATGTTACAAAAGATAAATTGCGAGAAGGTAGAGATCTTCACAAATTCTACAAATATCAAAATTGTCTCAATGCTAGGAAAGTGGAAAGATAAGTCATCGTATTTAACTTGGTATAAATCTCAAATGCGATATGATGTCAACGTACGTTCTGATGCACTAGGAAAGGAATTAGGGCCTGATCATTATAAATTCAAATTGATTAGATCAAGATTAAGAGAAACTCAATAATGAATAGAAAGTAACAATCTTTAGCTTGAATAATTTGAATCAAATCAATCCTGCAATGGTTGAATTATTCGGAATAACCTAATTTATCAATATACTACATTAGTTCTTTAGAAAAAATTAGAAATTAGTCTTTAAGTTACCCAATATCCATTTTTTTCGTATCATATAAAAACGATTAAATAATAAAAATGTGTTACATATGGGCATGCATGGGCAAACTGAAAACTTCAAATCGAGAATAAAATTTAATCATTACTTATTGTTAATTTATCCAATTCAATATTTACTATTTGCATTTCTTATAGCTTCTAATATCATAATTACGAAATCGCGTATTATTTCTTTAGTAGATACGCTTACCCTTGGGATTCCTACAGTTGCTATTGTACTTATTGTATTATGGAAGAAATATGGATCATACAACGATTATAGATTTAAATCCGGGATATATTTTGTAATACCTTTGCTTTCTGTAACATTAACAACAATGTTAATTATGGAGGAAGAGATAATAGACGGATCGATCGAATCAAGCAAGATCTCGGCTCTGCTTGTAATTCTTGTTCCAACGATGCTCGTCATTTTTGGTGCAATTGTGAGTTTAAATCAACTTGTTTCACCATTTGAGAAGGAAATTGCTATACTATCTGACGAAATAAATGCAAATAATTTTGATGCTCAAATCATAAATGATGATATCTTAAATGATAGTATTTTCGGTTCAATTGCAGGTTTCATCAATTCTATACTGGGTTCAACTAGGAACTTAATCAAGAGCATAACTTCGACTTCTAGTGTCATCTCCACAACAGCGGAAACGCTAGCAACGAGTTCAGAGGAGGTTTTTACTTCTGCAGAAGAGGTTTCCACAACAAGCCAATCGATGTCATCAGGAGCTACTCAACAGGCAGATATGATTAACGCAATTGTAGATCAGATGAAGGATGCAGATGGTGTACTGCAAGATATTGTTAAACAGATTCAAAACAACACCGAGTCGGTATCCCAAATCGCTTTGCAGACAAATATATTAGCATTAAATGCAGGTATTGAAGCTTCACGTGCGGGAGACTATGGACGAGGTTTCATGGTTGTTGCCGAAAATGTACGCAAATTGAGTGATCAATCTAAAAATTCTGCAGACGAAATTTCCAGTGTTGTGCATACTATCTCAACAACATTACAGGAGCTATTCAATCACATGCAAGAAGGTATTATGAATGTCGCTGCAGTTTCTGAGGAGACTGCTGCTTCAGCTGAAGAAGTTGCGGCAGCTGCAGAAGAAATGACATCAGCGATGGATGGAATAAGCTCACTATCCCAATATTTAGCAAATCAATCGGGACAGACTATAAAAATAGATTTAGATTAGTTTTCTTAAGTTAAATTTCAACCAAATTAGATTTAGTTAAGTGGGGAAATTTTCAAATTAGGACATAAAATCAATTCGATATTTGGTGAACTAGTAGGAATAGCTAGAAAGCAATTATGGCAGGATCATAACTATTCACTGAATTTTCAATTAAGATTAATATGGATCAAGGATTATTTCCAGTTACTTTGTCAATTTTTATTAATATTTTAATTCGGACGTCTGTCTCAACGCTATATGGGTATGTAGCTTGGTTTAAATATTTTTGAGCCAGGGAATCAATGTGTTTCTCTGCGATCTCACCTACAATTGTCTCAATAACCTCACCCTCAATTCCTAAATATCGATACCCGTTTTCTGAATCTAAAATCGATAATGCTACAGATGCTCCCTTACTCAAATTATTAGCTTTGACTCTCCCTTTCGCAGTATTAATGTTAAGTATTTGATTTTGAAAATCGATGTCACTCATATCGAACCACACAGGTGAAACATGAGGTTTTCCATTGGATCTAATAATAGCCAAGTTTGCGAAACTTGGTTTTTCCATTAACAAATCTTTGAATTCTTTTAATACGGGCATGATTCAAATATATATTTACTATAATATTAATGTAAGGTATTAGATAAATTTGGATCATCTGAAGCAAAAGGGGAAAATGAATGATTACTAAATTATACATCGAATTATCAATTATTTGAATTGAAATTATGAATATTCGATTATCAATTGTCTATATGGATAAAATTTAGATATAGGATTGTTATTAATTTCTCATGCAATTGATGGACAAATCAAATGATCCCTTTAACTTATCGGAAATAGAAGTTAAGGACATCACAGATGATAATTGGAGAGATATGATAGAGTTGGACCAACTTGTTTTCAAGGAAACATATTGAAATCAGCATTATTACTCCATGTACATCAGTTATATCCGAATCGATAATTTGTTAGAGCCGGTAATGCAAGTGCAAACAGGCCCATGTTGTCAATCAATCACAAAATGGGATTTAATCAGGTATTCCAACGTTTTGATTTCAATATTAAGATCGAAGAATGTTAATACCATTTGTATTAATTAAAATCTCAAATACTGTAGTCTTTGGTTTACTCGGTTTAATATTTTACTCCAAAATCATTAATTCTAGATTATCATCTAGATTTGTCCACCAAAAGTTTAAATGAAATCCATGTTAACTTAGTTTAATGGGTAAGGCCGATAGAATGATGAATCCTAGATTTTTTATAATTGTAATTATATTATTAATGATACCAACCAACGGAAGCACAGGTGGGATTGCAATAACTCCAAGTTCAGTTACTGGGACTGGGGGATATGACATTCGATTTAAATTAACAAGCTTTCGAGTAGTAGATGATTACGACTTGTTTGCAAGTGGTGAGTGGCACATATTTATTGAGAATCAGGCAGGAACTGTATTAGCTTATGCACAAGAAGTGACAGTCTCAGACGGCCAAACAGCTACAATTAATTTAGTAATCAATTTGAAATCGACAAATGGTTTTAATTTATACTTCCGAGCGGCTGAAAATGATGGAACAGGAAGTACTCTTGAACCAATCCCAGATTATGATCGATATAAAATGATAACAGTTTCATTAGATACTGTGAATGAAGATGTTGTCATTTCGGGTCTATATGATGGATCAAATGTTTTTTACAATTATGAATATTATGTCACAAATGCAGCCCCTATAGTTTCGAGTCCAACCCTTATTACTCAAACTTATGGGAAAACTATTACCTATCCCAACGTCGTGGTTACTGATGAGGAGATTTCGCTTCGATCTTGTGATTATGATTTTATGTTTACAAGTACTTTTGTTAGTGATGGATCAAGCTCAAATTGTGGGGGTTATTCAGTTGCTCTAAGTAGTGCTAAATATCCATCTCAAGCGGGAACATTGCAATATGCAATTTCAGCAACAGATTGGAAAGACGCGAACACTATTGTATATGGGCAAGTAAATTTAAACAATCCCGCACCCACTGTTTCTCATTCATCCGCTCCAACCCATATAGAGCCTGGTCGATCTTTTACGCCATTCTGGACAATTTCTGACTATAATGTACAGAATTATACAATATGGGTTGACCAAGTATCAGATTCTAGTGCCAACATTACACGAGTGAATAATCAGTTACAATATAGTGTTTCTGGGAGTTTTTCATGGACAACAGTAGGGAAATATAATGTTACGATAGAAGTTCAAGATACACTCGGATTGAGAACTACTGATACAATATCTATAATTGTTTCAGATCACGTACTATCTGACTTAGTGATCCTCACACCAAAAGTAAATGATAATCATACTAATGAAGTATTTATTGAATGGGTACCGGCGATTGATAGCTGGGGCCATCCTGTAGGTTACAAGATTGATTTCACACAAAACGATGGTGCCATCTGGTATCCACTAATAGATACTCTATCGACCACACAATACACATGGGACACGACTGCATTGGAAAGGGGAGAATTCTATAATATCAGAATTACTGCTTCATCAGCTGACCGATCAATGTCAGTTGAACTAGACCAACCTTTTCATTTACGTGATGTTCATGATATAACAAATCTCGCAATTAATAACCCAAGTCTTAATGATGTAGTAAGTGGTGAAATAGTCATTTTGTGGGATCCAGCAATTGATAATTGGGGACATAGTCTTAATTACACTGTATCATATGCAGAATCAACAGCTCTAATCTGGTATAAAATCGTAGATGGATTATCTCTTACACAGATAAACTGGGATACGGCTTTGGTTGCCGATGGTGCCTATGTAATTAAGGTTGAAGCTATGGATGAATTGGGCAACAGAGTTGTAGTAACATCTGGAGAATTTGAAGTTGTCAATACTGTTGGTACAACCACCACAACTACTACTACTACTACAACCACCACACCAACTACTACCAATACGCCAACTAGTACGTCAGGTACTCCAACCAGCAGTGAAACTTCGAGTAGAACTTTAACCACTACTACGTCTTCCAGCACAATTGAGAGAACTACCAGCACAACTACCTCGGAAAAATCCAGTTCAGAGGATCCAAACCCAGCGCCATTACCAGGTTTCTTGGGATCCACTTTCTTCGTGTCTATAATTATTAGTGCCATGGTAATCAAATTTTATCGTCGTAAAACCTTAGCTTGACTCAACACTCTAATTTGAAGAAATATATTTTTTTGATCAATATGATTTAAATTAGGATAACGAGAAGAATCTGAATAGGGTAATTCCTATTCTCACAATAGTAACAACGCTTAGTATAATCATAATTGCAAACAGAGCAGCTTTTGGATCAGCCAATTTAATCTTTTTCCATTTCTCATTCTTTTCAGATTGATTCGTCACTAATTTTTGTAAGATCCGTTCTTATTTAAACAGGTATGGAACAGATTTTACCAGCAGAACTATGGACCTGCGTTGACCCTCAGGTGAAGTACAGCTTGTCAATTTTTTTTACAGCCTCTTCATGGAGTAGAACAACGGGATCTCCACCCAATTGCTCCCTGATCTCTGCAGGTATCAATTTGTCACCCATGAAATCATACAACGGAGAAAGAGAAATCGCAGCTCCCATCATAATTGACCAGATCATCCCAACCATCAAAATTAAATTAGGATCGGAAAACTCATTTGCCCCAACTCCCCTCTGAATAATTACAAAAAAATTCTGATAAATTTTGGGATTGTGCTGTTGTTCATGTTCACCATCAATCGTATCAGCCTCGGGTGGTTCCATTAGAAATGAAACTCGAAATTTATTAAATTCTTCTCTCGAGAATTTAAGAAAGAATGATATCATTGCCTTGAGAATAGCTTGATTGGTTACTAATCTAGGGTCTAACATAACCTGTTCTAATTGTGTATTAAAATCTTGAACATCTCGGTTTGCCACTGCGAACCATAGTTCACGCTTGTTAGAGATATAGCGATAAAGACTTGATACCCCTCCAAATCCCGCGTTTGATGCCAGTTCTCTCATACTCATTCCATGACCATATCTTGCGAACAATGTTCTCCCTTCATCGAGTATTTTGTTGAATTTATCTTGACGAGATAGTTTTATAGTTGCCATTGGACTCTTCACTCAATTGTTTTATCTGTTGCGAACAATGTCCGCATTATAATGTTTATTGTTCGCAACATTTATATAAGTTTTCAACTACATATAGATTCGTGAGTTGTTTAATTGCGAACAATGATCGCAAATTCACAAAAAAGACCAAAGTGATATTATGAATAAAACTGAAAAAACAAACGAAACTAATGCTCAAGAATTACATGTTGTACTAGGTGTATCTGGTGGAATTGGTAATGCTATAACCAAAGAACTTCATGCCAAAGGAATACCAGTGATTGGAATTAACAGAAGTGGAGTTGCTGATGTACCAGAAGGTGTTAGGGTGATAGCGGCTGATGTATATGATCTTGAGGGCACTGCATCTAAGATTGAAGGTGTAACTCATCTATACAACGCTTTGAATGTCCCTTATACCATGTGGGTGGATAAATTTGAAGCTCTCACAGTTGCGTTCTTAGATCTTGTAAAGGAAACCAAGGCAAAAGGAATTGTGGTTGATAACTTGTATATGTACGGGGAGGATGTGCGTGAACCATATCATGAAAAAATGCCTTATCTATCAAAAGGACCAAAAGGGCAAGTACGTGCAAGGATCGCTAAAATATATGATGACATCATGAAATCTGGTGAGCTCAATATTGTTGTAGTTCGTGGACCTGATATTTATGGACCTGGAATAGTTAATGGCTCGTTCTATGGCGATCGTGTATTTGGCAATACAATAAAAGGAAAAGCCATAGATTTTATTGGAAAACTAGATAAAAAACACGCAGCAATATATGCTCCAGATTATGGTAAAGCGGCAGTCAATCTTGCCAGATCAGAAAATGCTTATGGAGAAATTTGGCATATTCCACATGCTCCAGCTATTACTCAACAGCAATTCGCAGAATTGATCTGCAAAGAATTAAACCAAGAAACGAAAGTTAGAACCATGCCAAATCTCTTGCTAAATGTCCTTAGCTTATTTTCTAAGATGCTAAGGGAAGTTAAGGAAATGAAATATGAATTTGAACATGATTATTTGGTTGATACATCCAAATACGAAAAAAAATTTGGAAACAGATTTACAACTCATGAAGAGGCAATAAAACAAACTTTAGAATGGTATATCTCGGATATGTCAGTTAAAACTTAGCTAATATCTTCTTTATTTCTTCTTCATCCGTTAATTTTTCCTTGGCCACTTTGGTAGCAACTGGAACTGAAGGAAAATCAGAGAGTATATTTGGATCTTGATTTTGTATCAATCCTCGATTTTTCTCCAGTATTTGCTCTACTAACAATTGTTCATCTTCAATATTATCAAATGTATTCTCATCACTTAGATTTATGGCCAAATCTAGATCTTGCATAATTTTACTCAGGACTTGATCTACTTCAAAATCGGTTGATTTTGATCCACTGATTCCCATAACCGATTTGTTCTCTAAGCTGTCAAGATAATCTTCAAATTTGGTAAGATCTATTATTAATTCTTCATCATCAGAATATTGTTTAGAAAACAAAGCTGCGAATTCATCTGCTGGAGAGATGCCAAATACATATTTCGATAATTTTTCAATTTGGAAATCAAGTTTTCTTCCTACAAAGCGATCATACAATGCTTCTGCTCCAAATTTTATTAAATCTCCTGTGCTAATGAGAAGATCACTGTTTAGCAAAGTTGCCTGAACAGTAGAGGATTGAGGGAAAATAGTCATGGTCGCATTCATTATTGGTCTTACAATAAATGTCTTTATTGCACCGTTTAGCAACAATTTGGTTACAATAATTGTAAGCACTAAGCATATTATACTAAAATTTAATATTAAAATCATTACTTTTTTTTATTGATAATTGACATAAGGTTGATATTCATTTTTTATAAGAAAGCTTGCTTAAAGGGTTAACGTCCATGGTCCCCGTATTTTGCAGGTCTACTATTATCTTCATATTGAGCTCTGTCAAATACCATTTTACCAAATATTGAACCTATATATCCTCCAATGAATAATAAAACTGTCACAACTACAATGGAAATAACAAGTGCAATTGCAACAACAAGTAACAGTATAAGGATAAGAATCGATCCAACATCTGCATTATCATCTTGTGAAATTTCACCTGTTGCTGCAAGTATAATTACTAACGGAATACCAGCTAGTGTGCCAAATGTAATTGCTCCAGTTCTTGCGGTTTTCATTACATGATAAGGTGCCATGAAGCCACCTGTAAATGCAACCAGAAAAACAATCAAAGCCAAAGTAGTTTGTGTTGATGTTGGCAATGATATCTGATCCTGCCCTTCTATATAATAGATTGAACCGAAACCTACTATTGCTGCCACGACCTCCGATTGTATTCCAATATACCATTTCATACAGCTTGAAGAATTAAGATCTGTTTAATCTGTTATTGTTCGAAGTTATCTCCACGGTAATTCAAATTTATTTAGTATGCAAAAGTGACTAATAATTTAATTAAAAACTACATTCAAGTTTGATTGGCCAATAATATCTTATTATTTTCTTATTCTAGTAATTATAGGTTCCATTTGTTCTATTTCAGATACCCATAATTTTAGCAATGACCGATCCGAACCTCCACCAGTATAGATATATTCAAGATCAAATATGTTATTATCAACTAATCTAATTGCAGGAAAACCAACAAAAGGCATACCACCAACGGGATATCCCGTTAGATTCAATACTAATTCTGCGTTTGCCACACTCACTTTTTGGACTTCTAATGTTTTTGCCACCCGACTTGTGCTCACTCTGTATTTCGCAGGTATTAATCCTACTACACATTTTCCATCATAATCCATAACAACACATTTGGTAATTTCCTCGATTGGAAACCCAGTAATCTCGACGCATTGATCCACTGTATGAATTGAAGAACTAAAACGTAGATGCTTAGCTTTGAGTCCATTATCTCTAACAAATGATGTGAGTTTATTTTCGAATTTCAGATTATTTTTTATTGTACTTTAAAATTTATAAAGTTATATTATCGATAGTTAGATTGTTGTAAGATTAAATTATCTTAATTTGAGACATTAATTGCAAATGGTCTTCACAGCTCATATTTGTAGAGATGAAAAATGTTTGTTTCTTCATATCCCATACCTCGATTTATAGATAACATCTCTTTATTGGCAAGGGCATTTCCAGTGGTCATGTATTCAACATCTGGATAGTTTTCTCGAATATAAAACAACATCTGTGCTTTCAATCGCTTCCCTATTCCTCTTTGCCTATAACTTTCCCTTACGCCTGTAAGATCCTGCTGCATAAAATCGGGTTCTTCAGGTTTGTATAAGATCTCAGTCATCCCACTTATTTCACCATTGGGTTCTCTCGAGCAAAGTGTAATCCATGTATAGCCTTTCTCTTTGTATACTCTTTCTTGATATCTTCGACTTTCAACAGTTACTCGATCTTCTGTATCAGATCCCCATGGGGCTTGGTTGATAGTTTCGGTATACAAATCAACAAATTGTTTGATATCCTTCTCAGGTATTTCATTGATAAATTCAAATGTCACATCTGCTGCCCTATCTGATATTCGATCTTTCCATTGTTGCATCAAATCCCAATCAACGTTTTTCAAAAATAATCTATTGACGTAATGTTTATGAAGGAGTTTTGCACCCCATTTCAAACAAACTGTTTTACCATCAGCATGTGATCCCCAGAAATCCAAGGATGTAATATTCATGGTTTTAGCATCCTCAATTATTTTTTTTAATAAGATTGTACCAATGCCTTGGCGTCGGTATTGAGTTTTGATCATTATATTCACACCTGCTACATGTTTGTTAGTTTCATATTCAGGAGCCTCTTTAGTAAAATATCCAACATGTGCATGGCCAACAAGGCCATTATCGTTACTCCAATACATCCATCGTCTATACAAGCGATAAGGGTTTTTGGATTTCAGTTCTTTTTTCTCGACCCCACGATTTGGTATTGGGTAAGTAGGAAATTCTTCTCGAAATTCCTCCTCAATTAAAAGAAAATATTTATCCCATAGCAGATCTGAAGCCGTATGAGGATTGAATTGCTCGATTTTATAATTTTGATGTTTTTCCATTGATTTACACCCATCACTATTTTGTACCAATTTCCCATACCATAATCGAGAGAAAATTAATGATCAGTTACATTGGGAATATTATTTACAACTCCTAATTGAAACTAATTAGCAGTATTATCATTTGGATTTATAAAAATTTTACCAAATGTTAAACCAATCATTCGAACAAGATAACTGAATAACAAAGTGTAAGTACAAAATATCAATACTGAGTACAATCATTTATTATCTGCTTTGACAATACTGTGATTGAAATGAAATTCTGTAGGTTTTGTGGGAATCAACTACCTGGGCGAGATATCAAATTCTGTCCGAGGTGTGGAAAGAATATTCAGATCCAAGTTAAGAAGCAAGTAAATGCATCACCCCAGACCAGACCACCAAGAATCGCAAAGGAAAAATATATTCAACCACAGCCCATCAGAAGAGTCAATAAACCGCACAGACCGCAAGTACAAACGCATATTCCAGTTGTTAGACAAAGAAAACAAAAAGAACAGGTGGAAAAAAAGGTAAAAATAAGCAAAGGTCAGCATTTAACGATTTTTAATCAACGAATCAAGGCTTCTCTTGAGAGATTAACTGATTCAAACTCCAATCTAAACCATAGAGAAAGTTACCAGTTATCAGATCATAGTAATTTAATTTTGAAACTTGATGAATTATTTACACATCAGAAATCTCCATTATACGAAGAATCAGATTTCATTGAAGCAACAGAAGAAATCATAGAAGAGACGCGCAAAGTTCTGATTCGAATTTCTGAGTTTCTAACTTCTCATCTACAGACTTATGGATTGGATAAAATTAGAAAACAATGGTATGAGTTGAAGGAAAAACAAAATCATCTTGAACTTGATCGTCACAGATTAACTTCACTTAATACAATAAGTGAGAAACTTGAAAAGAATTTTAATATATTGTCATATAGATTAGATGATGCAAAATCTGTTAAAATGGAAAGATCAATATTCTTTGGTACATATCCACAAGTTCATCATTATTATTTTACTGAATTAGAAAAGATTATTCCGGATTATATTGAATTAATTCACGCATCTGGATTTTATCAATATTATCGAAATGAAGTTAGAATTTTACAAAAGGTCCAACAATATTTTACATCTAGTAAATATCCTATTGTAGATCCACAAGAAGTATATTATAGCAGTACAGATTATCTAAGTAGAAGAAATAAGGTTGGAAAGAAATTAGAAATAAAATTGATTGAAATTCAGAGACAAATAATAATTAACCAAGATTTGATTAGAGAACTTAGAATAAGATATATCGATGCAATGGAGAAGGTAATAGAAAATACACCCCATGATATTCTGTTAATGAAAGATGTTGTTGATGAGCATAAAGATTTGAAAACGTCATCAGAATCACAATCTATTCTTGAAAAAGGATTTAATGAAGATCTTGAATTAATCACTCCGATTGGGCAGTTATCCTCACTTAATCACCTATCGAATTTAGGTGATTTTGATACAATGAATCAATTAGATAAATTGGATAAACTAGGTGCAATCAAAAAATTAGAAGAGTTATCCAAATCTTCCGAATAAATTGATGTGACCTAGAACGAGTGAAGAAAAAAACAACGCGATATATTGAATTCTTTTTAAATATCGAATATTTTATTGATTTATAATGTCAGCAGAACGCAGAACTACAGTTAAGAAAAAGAAAAGATGGGGCAAAATATATGAATACACACCCACCGTTAGAGCTTCTATATTGGATGAGGATCTAATCAAGGAATTAGAAGCTGAATTAAAAAAGCCTGGTGTTCATACTCCTCAATCATTAGCAAAGAAATTTGACGTAAAAGTCAGCCTTGCAAAGAAAATCTTGGCTCAATATGTTGAACAAGATAAGATGGAAAAAGTTCACTCTAAAAGTAAATATCAGATTTATTCCAAATAATTTATTTAACTAAGTAGTTTTTTTATCGTTAATTCTGTTGTTTAAGGGTTTAAAATTAGTGGAACCTTAATTTTAATTGCACCTGGAATTATACCGTTTTCCAATTTCTTTCCTAAAGCAATTTGATTTTCAGGATCCCCATGCATTAAAATTATTTGTTTTGGTTTAGTATGAGCAATCAAATCTGCAATACCTTCAGAAGATACATGTCCAGAGAAACCAAAGCGTTTGATTTTTGCTTTAATATGTACATTGGATGTTCTGTTTCTACCGGTGGATAAAGTAACTCTTCTTTTTCCTTCAATAATATCCCTGCCCAATGTCCCTTCTGCCTGATATCCTGTAACTGCAATTAGATTACCTTTATCAGTTCCAGCAAAATAAAGATGTGTATGAACTGGTGAAGGCATAAACATTCCACTTGTAGTAACAATTATACAAGGTTCACTCGATTTTCCGATGAATTTTCTGAAATCACCTGTATGATCATAATTTTCTCTAGTAATTTGGAAAATATTATCATATTCAAATTGGTTTTCACGTCTCTCAGCTCTTAAACGATTGAGAATTGGTTCATCTACCCAAAATGGATTAAGGTATTTCTTAGTAATCTCAATCATTTTATTAATCATCCCATCAACGTAGATAGGATAGGATTTGATAACTTCTGTAAGGACTGTAAGGATTTCTTGTGATCTTCCCACTGCAAAAGAAGGAATTATTACCTTCTTACCTGATTCAAGTATTGCAATTATTTCTCTTTGGAATTCTTTGTTTACTTCCTGGCGAGATTTAATTTTTCTTACTCCGTTGGTGCTCTCAGTGATGAGAATATCAACTTCACAATCCGGCATGTCAAATCCATCAAATAATGGAGTTTGTTGATCATTTATATCCCCAGTATAGAGGATCTTTGTTCCTTTCCAATCAATTAATATCATCGCAGCTCCAAGAATATGACCCGAATTATAAAATTCGATAAATATTCCATCAGCAATTTCTGTTCGTTGGCGATATTTTAGTGTGACTGTGTTTTCCATTGCCCCTTCTAATCCATTTTTGGACCAATGACGTGAGCCTTCAATCTTATAATGATCTTGCCAGAGTAAAGACACGATATCGAATGTTGGTTCAGTCATGAACAGTTTCCCATGATACCCATTCTGCCATAGCGCGGGTAAATACCCCGAATGGTCAACATGAGCATGAGACAAGACAGCAACATCAATCTCACCTGCTCGTTCCTTTAATCCTTCTGGTGCAAGAGATAATCCTTCAGGTTGTAATTTAATTCCTGCTTCTAATAATACAGTATGTTCGTCATCCTCTAAAATGAAGGATGAACGTCCTACTTCTTCTGCAGCCCCATAGGCTGTAATTTTCAATTTACCACTAATATCTAGGTTGGTTTTTTTCAATTATTTTCACCTCGGATACGACATTTCTGCCACATTGAAAACCTCTCATGTTCAAAATTGAGGCGGATTGTAAAAGATTCAATCCAATCAATGTTCCTTAATCTTTAAATATGAATCATAGTATAAAAATTGGACTGAACGAACTGTTGATTCATCGTAGAATTGTGCCAATAATAATTCAAATTATAATGCATTAATCCAACTAAATAATCCTAATAAGGATTGATGTAAGTTATAGGGCCATCTTTAATCGGATGTCTCGCAATAGCTTCTGCCTGTAAATTTGGAAGATAATTATCTCTGAGGTGCTCTGTTATCTCTTCTACTATAAACCATCCTGTTTCTATTTTCAATTCATCAGGGAATATCTCAAACATCTCTTGATTCAATTCATATTCGGATTCAAGGAGTTGAGATAATGAATTCAATTCTTCATTTGAATCAACGAAAAACTGACCATATTCCAACTCTCCTTCTTCTGATATGTCTTCAAAGGGTCGTTTAATCTGAGATGCTCGGCGTTTGAATCTTTGAACTAATTGTATACTGTCCTTTGATCCAGATGTGCAAAAATGAACAGTAATTGAAGTGATATCTTTAATTCTCTCCATCACATTTCTTGCAGTTTCTTTTGATCCAACAATGGCTGAGTTTGTTAATAGGGAAACAAAACCTCGCTGGCTTAATTTGTTAAAATTTGAGGTTGTAAATTCGTACTCGTTGAGGTTGACAAAATCTAATCCATGCTCATCAGCAAACAGAATCATTTCTTCTATATCCTTGTCGGTATTTGGTATGGCAGGAATTTCAAAGCCAATTGAATGATTAGGAAATCTTTTCTTGGTTTCAGCAGCGATTTCCCATATAGGATACGCACGAATTTGTTTCGGATGGAATCGTAGTTCATCTAAACCAGCTTCAAATAATCTATCAATTAGATTCCGATTTTCTCTGAAAAAAATTCCACTCGTATAGAGATGTAGATGATAATCTTTTCCAAATTGTTCTCTAATATCTCGAATATACTGAATCGTTCTTTCTGGTACTTCCATTGGATCACCACCAGTAATACCAACACCGTTTGCCAAACACATTTCAGATTCATCAAATAACGTATCTAGACCAGTAGAATCGAGTAATAATTTTCTCTCGTTGATGAATACATCATCTATTTTTTTACGATCTTCAGGAATAGGGCAGTATGCGCAACCCACAGAACAAGATCCCGTGGTGTACAATACGATTTTCTCTCCGTTAATACACTTCACACAACCCTCACTAAGGGGTCCAACACGCAAACTACCGGATGGACCATAACTGATGAGATCACGATTCTTTTTCAATCTGAATTGATTCAAATTGACAGATTAAAAAGAAATTTGATAACGATCTCACTGTTTTCCATATCAAAAAAAAATCTGTCGATCGATCGTTTTGGTAGAATAGATTAGAACCTTAAAAAAAGGTTTAATGAAAATATAAAATGATGGTCACACTTCTGGATAGTCTGGTCACCCTGGCAGCATTTTGGTTAATTGTGCTTTTTCTATCCAGTAGGATTAATTTCCAAAAGTATAACATTCTTGTAGCTCCATTATTAATTGTATGGCGAAATGAAAGATTAGGTAAACTAATGACTAAATTATTTCAAAAACGATTTCAACAATTCTGGCAGACAATCGGATCTGGGTCTACAATTCTATACTTCGCTCTTTTTATCATTACACCTATCGTCTTGCTAATCAATTTGATATTAGTTTTTGTCTCTGAGCCCTCATCAATAATAGGTATTAATCCAATCACCTTTGTTGACAGTGCATTATTTATTGTTATTATTCCAATTTTCCTAGCCTTATTTGTTCACGAAATGGCAAAAATGATAATGGCAGCTGCAGAAGGTGTTGAGATAGAAAAAGCAGGTTTCATGTTCATTCTCGTTTTGTTTGCTCCATTTGTTCAATTTACTAATAAATCCCTCAAAAGATTGAAACGTAAATCTCGTATCAGAATAATAACAATTGGAATGTTAGCGAATCTATTATTAGCACTTTTATTTATTCCATTATTTACGAATCAAGAGTCTATTGTGTCAAAATTTTATAACGAGCCCAATGGAGCTCTGATAACATCTGTTGACCCCAGTTCACCTGCATCATTTAATTTGCAAGCAGGAGATGTAATAGTGGGAATACATAGAATACAATTAACAAGAATTGTCAGTTCTCAGGATATAAATTCATCTGCTGAATTCATTACTGCAATGAGAGGTATACCTAGTGGAGAAATATTCATATTAGTTCTTCAGCATTTCGAATTACTGATTCAAGGTTCTACACCACCTGATGATGCTCAGATTATAGCGGGATCATATATTGGAGTTGAGGTTTTTGATTATCGAGAATCTAAATTGGGTTTCTTGTCACCAATGCTGCCCTTCTATTTTCAGGAGTTTATCATATGGTCAATCTCTATTAACCTGATATTAGGAATATTCAGTGTTTTACCCTTACCATTGAGTGATGGAAACAAAATATTGGATGAATTACTCAATAATTCTCAAATTCAATCCACAACCAAATTAAATTTGAAAAGATTAGCTTATTTGGTTTCATCCATATTAGTCATAACCAATGTATACTATACAATATTATAGCTTAGTAATAATTGAAAGTACAATTGTCTTTATCGAGAGTATTATAGTCAAGATAAATTAACATTCATTTGGAGTTATTCTTGTATCGATGATAATCCCGAATTGTAAGTTTTGTGACCGTCCTGCTGCATGGAGAAGGCCTGTGGATGGCGATAGACTATGTGTTACACATTTCAACAAAGGCTTTATCAGACGAATTCAAAGAACAATTAATCGCTATAAGTTATTCGGACGCAAGGATGTTATTGCAGTTGGGATTTCTGGAGGTAAGGATAGTGTTGTTCTCTTGGATGTATTATCCAGATTACAGCAAAAGTTTCCCACAGAATTAATCGCAATCACCATAGATGAAGGAATTGCTAACTACCGTGATGAAGGATTAGAATTTGCAACTCAAGCTGCAAAAAGAGCGAATCTTGAACATCATGTGTATTCATACAAAGAAAAATTTGGATATGATCTTGATGATGCATTAGTATTATTGGGACCTAACAGAAAAGCTGCATGCAGTACTTGTGGACCATTTAGGAGAAAATCATTAAATGAAGCTGCACGGGATGTCGGGGCAAACAAATTGGCTACTGGACATAATGCAGATGATGAAGCTCAAACCTTCTTGATGAATATGTTCAGAGGCGACATGCTAAAATCATTACACAGTAATCCATATCCTTCATTTAAAAATAATAAATTTATCAATCGCGTAAAACCACTTAGAAGAACTTCTGAGCAAGAAATTGTTTTATATGCCAACTTCAATAATTTACCATATCAAGAAGCCCCTTGCCCATATGCAGTAGAAGCGTATAGGGGTAAAGTACGTGATATCTTGACTAACTATCAGGAACATGATCCGGCGATTATATATTCAATTATAAATTCAGCTGATTCTTTCTATCAACTTGCAGATACGGTACCTAAAGACATAGAGCATAGCGGAAATAAGCCAATACAGAATTGTATGAAGTGCGGAGAACCCTCAAATAATGAATTTTGTGCTGCGTGTATGATAATTAATCAAATTTCAGCAAATCTATAGTCCTGGGAAGTAGACGGAATCTTCATCCATTACAGCCATTCCATCCGAAACTAATTGTTGAACTGCATTTTTAACACGAATCTGTTCCCAGTTCAATACTGTTGCTAACCTTGATATTGATGGATCAATCCCTTGAGCTGCCATTAAGATCTGTTTTCCATCTGTTGATAGTTCTCTAGCAATGAAATGGATCATATCCAACTCTTCATTCAATTTATCAATTCGTGGAATTAATTTTTCTTTGACTAGATAACTCACCCCCTCTTGAATATCATTTTCTCTTAGTTTCCAGTTAGTTCTAGTTTCAATAAAGTGTGATTCTAGTTTAGATTTAGAGATAATACCCCCGTATTGACTAAACTCTTCATGACCAATTAATAATAATTCTCGAGCCAGCAATTTAATGAACTCTCCTCTTCTGAATTTAGGTGATTTGATTTTGCCAGATGTACCAACAAATGCGGATTTACCAGCCTCAGTTCGGATTTTGGATAAAGCTTCTGTAAGGAGTTTTGAAGAAGAAAGTGTCTTTTTACTGATTTTTTCTCGATTTTCTATTCCACTAACAAGAATATCTTTTTTGGCTTTCTTATCCTCTTCCTCTACATCCACTAAGCCTTGAGCAAAATTAGAATATGCATTCTTTACTTTGTCGCCCTCTTTTTTATCTTCAGAATCCACAATTAGATATAGGCATTCACATTCATAAGTATAATCAATATACACTATCTAATTAATAAAAATTATATTCCTTGATTTAAAAAATGAAGTATGTGAATGATCATTAAAAACTAATTTAAGAAGTTGGAGGTGTTTTTGGAGGTCTACGTCTCATATATATCGTCCCTCCAGCGGCTGCTGCAGATATTATTATCACTCCAATTAATAGTGGAATAAATAATTTAGTTCCAGCATCAGAAGGTAAATCATCAAATAATCCAGTATCAGTGGTAGTATTCGTTGAGGAACTAGTCACATCAGTATTAGTTGTCAATTCGTTAACAATTGAAATTCTCACGAAGGACCTATGCGTATTCCCCCCTCGATCAACAATTTCTAGACTAATGAATTTTGAGCCTGTAGTATCAAATGATAGCTCTATATCAAGCTGAATATTTTTAGTCCAACTGCCATTAATAGTGGATATTCCCGCGATTTTCAAGTTATACGTACCCGATGATAAATCATCTATTAGCCAACTAAGCGTAAATGGAGTATTAATTAACGACTCTTGGTTGTCAGGTTCTAGTAGAAATATTGGTTGGGTATTATCTGTCCGGTATACTGAATAAGTTTGTGACATCTCATGTCCAAATTGATCAATACCTGTTACAGTAAACTCTGTATCTTGGAAAAATCCGGGTACCAACGCTGCATCTATTGTAACGAATTGAGTTCCGTTGACATTGGTTAGTGAAACAAGAATATCCCCGTTATGACTTAGAGTAAAGTTGTAGACACTCGCATCATACACAGTACCAATCGAGACCTGTCCTGAGGTGACTAATTCTGGAATTGTTTCACTGAAATTTAATTGTGGTGCATAAGCATCAAATCTGAATGGTTGAGAGTAACGGAAGTTTTCATTCCATCCCTTACTAGAAGATTCGAGTAAATAATTACCTTCAATGAAATTAGTTTCTGTCAAGTTAATTTCGAATGAACTATCCAAAGTTTGTGCAGTAGAAAATGCAACAACTCGGGCAATAATTTCAAGTGTGAAAGGTTGTGCTGACCCATCTCCTTGGAAATAATCTACAACGACAATATAATATCCAGAGGATGGAACAATTGTTGTCCCAGTTTCTGGATTTGCTCCTGTCCCAGTTCCTGAAATTATTGAATTTGACCCTGTTAGTGGTTTCCCTTTTGGCACTATAATTAAATCAAAGTCTGTACTAAATTGAGGCCAACTTAAATCAATACTTATTTCCATCCCCTTCTCAAAGTATATTTCGTAAGTCACATCAACATTTTCCTCATCACTAAAAGCGATTAAGTCCTCTGCATCAATTACATCTTCAAATAGATAAAAATCTGCTTTTGATACTTTATACTCACGTGGTACATTGATGTTAGTAAACCCGATTGCGGGTACTGAAACATTAGACCATGTTAGACCTATTTTGCCATGAGTTAATGGCATACCATCAGCAAGAGAAGTACCATCAGATGTGATTAAAGTGGCTTCAGGTTTACCGAGACTATCCATCGTGGCAGTTAACCAAGCTGCACGAAGACTTATAGGATCCAATGTTCCTGATTTACTGTCTACAGCAGTTGCATGTAATGCAACAGTAAATATGGAATTATTACCTGCCAAATTTTCTCCTGACTGGGTGTTACCTAATCGATAATCTGTAATGTTGACCAGTAACCGTTGTTTATTTGGAGGAGCGTTGGCAGATGAATTGTATCTTCCATTTCCCTCAAAAATTATGTCGGAGCTGGCTATATGAACCCCATCAAAATCAAATACATTGACATCAATAGCAGTTTCATTATATGTCCACTCGAGTTCTATTGCTAGAGTATTAGCCGTAGAAACAGTCCCTGTGAATTCGATATCATAGATTCTCCAATCACCGCTCGAAGCTCTCCATCCCCAATCAATTGCACCAAAAACACCGTTGTCAAAGGGGCGATTCGTCAAGCCGGATACTTCGGACCATCCTCCATCATCAAAATTATCAATTTGCAGAGGTACACTATAAGCATATTGAGCTAATACATACCCTCCATTTGTTCCTACAAATTTAATAAATCCTTGATAGAAACCAGGTGAGGCATTATTATCTGGATCTATTGTTATCTGGTAATTATTACTGATTGGGTCACCGATTATAATAGAGTCATCTTGAACTCTTTTGTATGCACGGACATTTAGATTATAGGATGATGTCTCAAATTCAGGGCCTGAATATTCTGCATCAAATGATTGATCACGAACCATTAACATAGAATTTAGTTTTGCAACTTTGCTATTAGCAAAAAATGTAATAATCGAGTTTTCGTTAAAACCGAATGTGTCTAGGGTCCTCTCATTATTGTCAACTATGTTGTCATTATTATTATCGAAATGTTTACCGATAGAAACCTCATACCAGCTCCCGGCATTAAATGCATTTAGGAAGCCATCGTCTTCTATACTGATAGAGAATTGAATCATATCAGCTTCTTGCAGTGCTGTTAAATTAAAAATATCATCTAAAAAGTGATAATTATATTCATTTTGGCTTGTAAAAGAAATTGATGAGGCGTTGTAAAATGCTTCGAATTTGTAAGCTGTGGCATTGGCTGCATCCTTGTCGAGATCCAAACTTGCTGAATAAGATTCTCCAGGAGAAATAATACTCCCATAAATTGCAGTATCACTAATAGATACGCTTGAACTGGGATGTTTTATCAGACTATTAGAATTAGGAAGGACATTAGTGGCATTCAATCTAAAAGCACCATCAAACCAAAATTCAAAGGCAACACTAATTCTTTCAGCGGCTGTTTCATATGCATCGGTTGAATTAACCATAAACAATTCCTCACCTCCGGGAAGGGAACCATTTAGAATTAAGTGTACACCTCGCGTTATTGAAGCTCTACCAGCTCCTTGTCTGTAGACATCATATCCTAAATCTACAGCTGATGACTTTAATATGACTTTTGCTTGATCTGGAGCTATGGTTGATTTCTCTTCATCTTTCCAAGCCTCTAATTGTACAGCTAATACTGCAGATGTAAATGGAGCAGCTTCGGATGTTCCACTAAATAATTGAAAGGTTCCATTCCCACCTGTGAATCTTTTGTCACCCTGTGTATATATAAAAGGTATCGAGGGCAACGCCGAATAATCAAATGCCCCGGTAGCAACAATGTCTACTTTGGGATAATTGTACAGAGATGGGCCGGTACTTGAAAAAGCGATAATTTGGTCTGAAGGCTGATTTGGGCTCCAAGGGTTTTTCGCATCGATGTTTTCTCTCCACCATGATGAAGTACTCGCCCCAACTAATATTAGTGAAGGGTTTACTGGACTCCCTCCAGTACCATATCCAGGACCAGAGTTACCTGCTGAGACAACAAAGATCATACCAGGGTGCTCAGGTGATAAATATCCTGGAGGAGATAAGAGTTCAAAGAAGAGAGAATAGAAATCATAACCTCCAACCAGATCATCATTAATCCCAACTAGATCTGAGAACTGAGGGAAACCCCATGAATTACTTGATATATTTGCAATGTGATCATTCACAAAATTCCATTCGAATGATGTATCTGGCTCATAACCTGAAATCCACAACATTGAATAAACATCGGCGGAATCTGAAATTAAACCCAGAGTTCCAATTATCTTGGCACCTGGTGCCGCACCTCTAATAGAATATAAGGTAGAGTTTTGCTGAATCTGATAGCTAATGTCCTGAGCTGCAATTGTTCCAGTTACTCCAGTTCCATGAGCTGCATAATCGTAGAAAAAGCCAAAACCGATCCCTGAAGATTCAATACCTCTAACAAGGGGGTCGCCATTCCCTAATCTTCCTGTGACATTTCTATTGTCAAAAACATTTCCTAATACACCCAATGACATATCAATGTATCCATCAGGAGTGTTGAGCTCAGCGGTTCCTAGATCCTCTTCACCCGTGAAATCTGCTGACAGGTATGGATTATCAAGATCAGTATAAGCACTAGATTCAGAGAAGCTAAATGGTGATCGAGAGAGATATTCATCGACCGGGATTATACCTAATCTAATACCAGACATATAGTATGCAGTTTCCCAATCAAAATATAATGTATCATAATCACCATCATTATTGGTATCGACCGATAAAAATGGGACTAAATTCCAAAATATTGAATTGTAATATGCTACAATTCCGAATCGATAGCCATCAATAGAGTCATTACCTGGAATACCAGCAACATCATAAGATTTAGGAAGTGGAATATTCAGATCATCTTTCATCTCCACAGTTTTGAAATTATTTACACTCCATACTTTGAGCTTATCATAACCTGAAAGATCAATTTGATTAACATTGTTACTATGTAATGGTTTGAAAATATCAGCCGTTACATCATCACCTTGGTCTCGATAATATTGTTCGGACCACATATTAGTAATTGCCAATGCACTACCAGTCCCATCGAAAGTGGTTGATCGCCCTTCAGAGTCAAGAGCCATCGTACCAATTAATGCGGTATGACCGAAATCGATTCCAGTATCATGTACATTAACTACAGATCCAGTTCCGTTATAACCAAAGGTGTCTTCTACATAATTAGCTCCCAAAATTTCTCTCGTATTCAAATTTTGGGTATCGATTTTCGGATTACTTCCTGGTCCTGTTAATGGATTATAAGATTCGATTCTTTGATCCACAACAATGCTATTTCCGTAAGGATCATCTGTTTCCTCAATATTTGAGTTATCAGCAATAATTCGAATTACATTATCATTTTCTGATAGTTTGATAATGTCCTTAGGGCTATCAACCAAAGTATGAACCCAATACAAATCGAAATCTCCAAATTTGAAAGATCCTATGGGGGAAATTGTTTGATCTAGAGTTGGATCATTTTTTGTAAGCAGTAAGATACTCGATTTCGAACCAATCTTCAAAATGTGTGCGGGTTCTTCTCCTGTATTAATCCAATTGGTTAGTAAAGGATCTGTTTTCAGAAAATCGTTTGAAAGTAAATCCTGAACAACTTGTGAGTTAAATGGATCCACAAAGGATTTTTCGGGATATTCAATATTAGTGTTAGTTACCTCATTTTCGGGTGAATTAGTTGGTATATTAAATAAATATAACCCACTCAAAATTAATGAAGTAATAATGATAATTGTAAAATAATTGACTTTAATATTAGATCAAACCACCAGTGTGCGAATCAAACTGCTAACTCAGACGCAACCTTAGATAAAATAAACATTCTGAATTGATAACATTCTTTATTTCAAGTATATTAATTATTGAAACGTAAGCTAATACTGAATTATTGTTAAAGTGTGTTTTCGAAACCTTCTTCTACAATACCAGGGCGGTCTATGACCAACAATCCCGTTTGTTCCATTAACATTAAAGTATGAATCAGATAAATTAAATCATCATTTTTATGATGATCAGATTGAATTGTCATAAACTGCTGTAAAGGAGCGTAAGGATCTAGTCGTATATGCTCCAATAAATCGTTGGCAAAATCACCCATTTCCTCATTGTACTTATATTTTAGATCATTTATCGCATCATCTGTATTTTCTATATTACTCAGGATAAAATGTGTTTCATGTGTTGTTAGAATGGTTTTAAGGAGCTTTATGTGGAAGGAATTGGGTGTTTCCTTGTTAATAAGATGGATGTATCTTAATGTTTCAATGAACAAACCTATTTTCGTGGGAGGAACTATTTCTAAAGTGTTTACAAGTATTGAAAGTAACTTTTCAATGTTATCTGTGTACTGTATATCAGAATAATAATAATCCAATCTAATCGTGCCTAAATCAGATTCTAATTTGGAAATAAGTAATTCATTCTTTGCATCGACTTCACCAATATTAATGGAGACGTTAATCATATCATCATAAATAATCAATCTGAATCCTTGATCTGGAAGCATTTTGTTAATATTAAAATTTAATCTTTTTTCATCACTCTTAATTTTGGGTGCAGGAATACCAGGTACTGACAGAGTAGAAGGACGCCTATGGACTGGAAGTTTCATTAAGTTAAAAGATCGAATCGAATGATTAGCATCTATTTGAAGATCATAGAGATTGAGTAATCCATCACTACACCGATGAATATCCGCATATGAAGCTAGTCCATTCGGGCTTCTTTCTATTTTTATCACATGTTCTTCAGAATCAAAACTAAAATGTCTCATTGCTTTGCAATCTTGACAATGAAATTGAGAGACAACATGTGAAGCCATCAAAAAAAGAGGAGTTTGTGTATTTAATAATGATATTATTACGAGCCTACTGATCTATGGCATTTTTAGTTTAACTACACAATAGTTTAATTATTCATCCTGAGTCTGAGATAATAAGATCTTGATATTCATCTAGTATTTTTTCTTGATCTTCAGTCTCTACACTACAAGGCCGATCTATTCTTAATGTATTAATAGCTTCAACTGCAGTTTTAGAAGTTCCTAGATCTAGTAAATATGAAGCAAGAAATGTTCCAGTGCGACCACAACCTGCAAAACAATGAACTAACACAGGATAGGATTTGTCTTTGTATGATTTAACCAAATCTCTAAATTCTATCAATTGATTAATGGAAGGAGCGGAGAAATCTTCAACAGGAATGTTGTGAATTGTGAAATTGGAGAGGATATCCTCTGATACCCCGTAATTAGATTTTTCTGTCAAATTGATAATAACTTTTATTTTATTTTGAAGCAGAAAATTGAAATGATCAAGATTTGAAGGAACTGAAGATCCTGCAATAACTCCTTTCTCAATCCAAGAAAAATTATAAAGAGGTCGTTTATTAAGCAATAGTATTAGAAATTATGGAAATTGAATAAATATTTTCCTTTCAAACGAGATTTTAAATAATTTTAGGCCTTTATATCCCCATAGATAATTCTATCCATGCTCAATAAATCTCTGGATTTTTTGAATTGCACGAATTCAAGAATTTGATCAGAATTTCTTGTTGATTTCTTCCCAAAGAATTGTGTCCTCCCTTTTTTAGAATTATAAGTGGCCAAGATGTGACTTTTGGATATTTTCTTAATTGATGTATTACCTGAATGAAAGAGCAACTGTCCATTGGCAAATGGTATAGCTTGAGTATTAAACATATTTGAAATCACTGTGCTAGACAATTGCACTGCACAATTCACTTCTGGTGAGAAAACATAATCTGCACCTGCATTTTCAAATATTTGGGTGTGTTCGGCCATAGTTGCACGAGCATATAATTTAATATCTGGGTTAACAGTTTTCGCTTCAACTCCTATTGCAAGCATATGTCCGGCAGACTTACTAGTAAGTAACATTATGTCCCCTTTTCTTAATTGATCTTTGGTGACCTTATGTCTCACTTCAACTTTAGACCCACCAGCTTTCTTTGCAATTTTTCTCCTTTCCTCATCAATATCTATGATTACAACTTCATCCGAATTACTTATTATTGGACTCAATATTGTTTCAGCATAATCGCCAAAGCCGACAAGAATTACACTAATAACTCCATCATCGTCAGGAGGTAAATGACTTTTCAACATATTCATGAGAGCCTTTGTTTGGTCGGATGGCCCTCCAATTAGTATCATGGATGCATGATCCAACTGACTTGGGTTCGTATATTTTTCAAATTCATTGTTTCGAATAGTTCCTAGGATACTGTATTCTAAATCTGCAAAATGGCTATCATTCAAACCCCTTATCATAGGAATTTTGAAGAAAGAAATTCCATCATTCATCGAAAAATCGAAAGTTTCTATTTCCAAACCCCAGATTATCCCTCGGATTTTAGACCGACTACCAGAGAATCTATCTATTGATTTGGAAATGTGCACAGAACGGTACATAGCTGCATCATAATGTATATTTTTCTCAGCGATAACCCAAATAGAAGGATTAGCAACTTTTGCAGATTGTCCAGCAAAAAGTGTGACATTAGGATTGTTAATAGCAAGTAC
The DNA here is from genome assembly GCA_021399405.1 of Candidatus Heimdallarchaeota archaeon. The sequence goes on from JAAFKL010000321.1 coordinate 47,386, forward strand.
TATACCCTCAGCGTTTTTGATATTCAGTTTTGAAAGCTCTCTAGGGTTAATTACATCTCCGTGTATTGCAGCGATTCCATCTTCACGTGCAGCCTGCACTTCTTCTAGATCTTCATCAATCACTACAAGTTTAATTCTCCAACCTGTCAGATATTGAACGATTCTCTTTCCAATATCACCATAACCAGCTACAATCACATGTCCTTGAAAATTTTTTATGGCTTGTTCATAGCGAAAATCATGATTCAAGGTATTTTTTATAATCTTGTTGCCTATAGAACTTACAGATAATGATATTATTGATATTCCAAGCACAATAATTATGATTGTTACTGTTTTCCCCTCAGATGTTTTAGGAGCGACATCACCTAATCCAACAGTACTTAGAGCTACTACTACAAAATATAGGGATTCTAGATAATCATATTCTTCTTCATAAGAATCAAATGCAAATGCACCCACTAAGACCAAAATTATAATTGCAAATAAGGGTCCAACAATATCGCCCAAGATTTTTTTGAATACTGCAGCTTGTCCTAATTTCACGTAATATGAGACTCTGAAATGCTATTAATTGCTTTTTGGATTAACGTGCAGTACAATGAGTGATTCTAAATATATTTTCTTGGTTGGGTAACCTAGAACAATTATTCTCAATTTGTCTGATTACCATACTTTAATTTGTAGTTATTTCATAGGGATAAGTATGGCTAATGAACTTGGTAGAAAGGAAGAGGCAATTTCAGTGTTTTTTGATGATGAGGCTAAATCAATGGCTTCAAAGCATGATGAAAAAGGATTGCCAGCCACCGCACAAGCTCATGTAGATGATATTTTATCATCTGGTGCAAAAACAGTAATTGAAGTAGGATCCGGCCCTGGAAGTGTTATGATAAAATTATTAGAAGGGGGTATTGATCATGTCACAGGAGTGGATCTTTCAAGCAAGATGAATAAAATAGCCAATGAGCGATTGGAAGAAGCAAACATTGACCCGTCAAAATACTCAATCACCAAACAGAGTTTTTTAGATCTGGAAGAACAACAAGTTGGTGCCATATCTCTTCATAGAGTTTTATGTTGTCATCCAGATCGTGAAGGCATGCTCGAAAAATCGATTAGTTATAATCCCAAGATTGTGACTCTTACTGTCCCTCGCCCATGGCTTTTGATGAGATTTGTGATAAAAATTTTTGCTATTTTTGCCAAACGAAGTAGCAGTTTTCATCCCTATGGCCATTCTCAAGAAGGCATTGACAACCAGATGACGGAAAATAATTACAAAGTAACTTCAAGAAAAAAGGGATGGATATGGGTTCAAACAAGTTATCAACTGAATAACTAAAACAAATAATTTTCAATATTTACATAATATAAATAAAAACGGGTAATTATGGTTGTGTATAATTCCGAAGAATTCAGCTAAATTACGCGTTCAATCCCTGTATTAACAAATTTCACTTTCAACAAACTCTGTGAAGGTATTTATTGAAAACAGTACAATATATATCCTAGAGAATGAGTACAGGAACAACAACAAATCGCGATATGGATTATCAATCACAAGAACAATTTCAGGAAGGGATAATCAAAAGACCTCGAGTTCCAGATCATTATTTGGTTGATACTCGCGTCGACTGTTTAGAATATGAAGAGGAACATTTAGCAGAAGAACTCGAGGATTATTTAATAGAAACCTTGATACAAGATATATTTTACACAGAGAATTATATTATGCGTGTTTCAGCCCTACAACAACTGAATTCTTGGATTGACAAAACGAAAATAAAAAGGATATTTTCAATTATTGCAAAAAATGAAAAAAACCCAGGGATGAAAAAATTTGCAGCTCAACTATTAGGAGTTGATATGCACTGATTAGATTTGAATAAATTAATTATTTAATGTTAAGTTTTTAATTAGAAAATAAATGTAATTAATATGGATCAAGATAGATTGTGGCTTCCACCTTTAATGAGATTTATTGTAGAACTTACTACTTGGTTATGGCTATTGTTGTTTAATTTCATTCTGCTTGTGCTCAGTGTTATTAGTCTGGCTTTACTGAACTATCCGGGGGATAAGCGTCCCCAAGATACGAAAGGTATAGGGGTTAATGTTCCGGGAATTTTAAGAATTTTCGTTGAAATCAATTCAGCTATATTGGGAATTATTGCTGCATTTGAAATATTATCAGTAATAGGTCTAGTGTTTCAGGTTACAATTACCTTGTTTTCATTTTATTTGGATTATGACCGTTGGTTGTGGATGGTAGGACGGAAACCCATGCCTAACTATGTTTCTTATGTACATAAAAAGGCTAAAAAATGAAAATGGTTGCGGTTTGAATACTTATGCTCATTTTAACAAATCTGAGAAGATGATTAGTCTTTTTCAGAAAGAAATCACATTGCAACGCAAACCGCACATTAATCTGTTTTACTTAATTTTTAAGAGGATAGGTAGTTATAAGGAAGAAATCCTCAGATTTTATTTGTTGAAAATATCTTCGGGATATTCTTTTGTAGATATTGGTTTCAATAAATCTTCGAAATTCAAACCGACGTGTTCTGCTGACCTTCTTAGAGTGTCAACTTGACCCTTACTGTATGGGACCCCTTCCTTTTTGGAGTATTCTTTGGCTTGAAGAGATCTATCTCCAGGCCATCTAGATGCTGAACCAAAATATTTTGATTCATAATCAGTCATTAACTTGCCCAATTGTGCTTTCGCATCTTCTTTACTGAAGTGAAAATCTATAGCTTGTGCCTGAAAACTATGTGAAATTCGCCTTTCCTTACTTGGACCAACTGGAATTTTGTTAGTTGGACCGCCACCAAACACCTGATCAATCTCTACAAATCGTAACAGAGAATCACCCTTATAACCCGAAAGCGTGGAACCGAATGGGAACACCGTTCCTTGTATTTGATCTAGTTTCGCCATTGATTCAACAAAATCGGTGGGATCTAAAGTTGATTTGAAATCCTTATCTGCCACATATTCAGGAGTAGTCAACATTTCCCCTGCTTTTAATTTTTTCAAACATAGACTTACTGCCATTCTTGTGTAGGCCATATCAAGTGTTAATATTCCCTTCTCATGGGGGTAAGATAGTGCAATTGGATTTGTACCAAGTCTGATTTCTTTTCCTGCTCCTTTAGTATAATCAAGTTTTTGTGGGTCATCACCCATCACTCTTGCCATTGCAGCTGTCGTACAGTAAACTTCGCCCTTTAAATCACCATCTGAGGCTATTTCTTCACTCCACGCCCCAGCAGCCCCATAATGGTTTGTGTTATTGACAAAAGCTTTAGCAATTCCGTATTTACGGGCTAATTTTTTAACTTGATCAACGGCCACTGCAGCAGCATGATGCCCTGGTGCTCCATTACCATCCACAACAATGATTGATGGATACTTTTGTTCAAGAATAATAGGTTCTGCTGTAGGGTCAACAGTCGCAGTGATTCCGGATCTTGATACAGCTTCTTCAATACCTGTTCCTCCTGCGACTCCATGAGAGAATATTCCTCTCATATCAGCATACAATAGTGCATATGAAGTTGCTTCTGCGGCTTTAGGATTATATCCTCCACTCGTTAATACTTTAATTTGGAAATTCTTTATATCCTCAATTCTGTAATGTTCCCTTGTAGTAGACATTCTCTAATTTGATTCAAATGGGTTATAGTTCTAAATGTATTTTCTTGTATTTGAAAAAAAGGGGAATATTGGGATACAGGTAATTATCAAAATATCTTCTTATTGACGATCCATTAACATTGGTGCATAGACAGGATGAAATTCGGGTTTATTCTGAAAGATTTCTTCAATTTGTTCGATGGTATCATTGGACAAAGTAACGTCGATCGCTTTAACATTATCTTGGATATGTGAAGTCTTTGTAGCTCCTGTGATGACAGAAGAAATTTCATCTCTTCTAAGTATCCATGCTAATGCCAACTGTGAGGGAGTTAAATCAAGTTCAGATGCTAGATCTGAATATTTCTTGAGCTTTGTTAGATTATCTTCAGTTAAATACCTGGAAATAAAGTCCGTAGTTTCCGTTTTACCTCGTGAGTCTTCTGGAATACCATCATTATATTTACCAGTTAAAATTCCTCCTTGAAGTGGAGACCAAGGGACAATACCCATACCATGGTAATCTGTAGTGTGCATCACTTCCAATTCAATATAACGATCCATTATATTGTATCTGGGTTGTTCAACTGAAGGTAAATTTGCACCCATTTCTTTAGCAACTCCCACAGCTCTTTCAAGTTGAGGTGCTGACCAAACAGATGTGCCCCAATATTTTATCTTCCCAGCCTTGATGAGATCATCCATTATTCCGATGGTTTCTTCCAGAGGTGTCTTCCAATCATACCGATGACAAAAATAGATATCAATATAATCCATTTGAAATCGCTCCAAAGTATTGTTTATTGAATCTTCGATGTGTTTACGGGATAATCCAGAATCATTTACATTATCACTCATTGGCCAAAATACCTTTGAAGAGACAACAAGGTCTTTTCTTGCATATGTGTCTCCTACCAAAGCTTTCCCGACTACAGTTTCTGCTTGACCTCTTGCATACACGTCAGCCACGTCAATAAAATTCACACCTAATTCTAAAGCTTCATGAATTATACTTATTGCCAGATCATCTTGGACTGACCCACCATAAGTTAACCACGCTCCAAGAGATACTTCGGATAGTCTAATTCCATTTTTACCCATTCTACGGTATTTCATTATAACTGAATAAGAGAAAATCAATTTATAAATTTGTACGTCTTGGCCACAAAGTTACGCCTTATCCCGATCCAGTCACAAAATTGTAAGCGTTGTTAATTAAATTTAATTTAGTGTATACAAGATCCATCCACCTGTTAGGATAAGAATAGACCCTAATAGTAGAGATAATCTATTATTTAACCAATGGATTTTTCCAATTGTTTCGCCACTTACTGTAACATTGAAGACGCTGAAGACTAAAAATGGGAGGCCCGCACCAAGGCTATAACTCAAAAGAACTATGAGTTGCTCAATAAATACCCTGGAAATACTCATAGCTAGTACAGAAAGAAAATATCCCGATGCACATGGGGCTGCAATAATTGTAAATATTAGACCTAAAACGTAACTAATTACAAAGAAATTTTTGGAATCATCATCTGAAAAAATCCAGTTTTCAATTTTTTGCGGTAACTTAATATTGTAAATTATGCTGGGTGTCTTGACCAAAATAATTCCACTAATTATAAGGATAGAAGCCTGAAATATTGCGAAATACAAATAATTTCGAATAAGGAATGATGTCAATGTATAACTCGCAAACCAGGCAAATAATAGTAACACCGTTAATATCCCTGCAGTTAATAGTAAGGCAGAACCAACAGAAGACACTAGATTTGATTTCCTTTTCATACTCACAGCAACATAGTTAGGGAATAAGGGGAATAAACACGGGCTTAAGGCTGACAACAATCCGAATGTTGCTGCAAGAAAAATAATGGTAGTCAGTGATAATCCATTTGATGTAGATTGAGAGATTACCTGCCCGAATTCCAAATATTCTGTGACAGCTTGATCAATTATGGCTGCAGAGGTTAAACCTTCCCATTTCTCTTCAAGATATCCAAACTCATCCAATAAATAGATAGTAGGTAAACTTCCCACTTTGAAATAATTCATAAATCTATAATCGTGATCTACTCCAAATTCCCACTCTGCTTGTGTAGTTGACTTCAATTCAATCATTTTTTGAATACTGTCACTAATAGGTGAAACACTAAGAGTTAGAATTTCTATATCGCTTGAATGATTCAAATAAACCTGTTTCAAATTCTTAATCTGATCCTCACAAGGTTCACACCATGTTGCGGTTGCATCTATGATAACTGGTTTGCCAATAAATTTATCGAATTGATAATTTTCTCCATTTTCTGAGGTATAATCTCCTTGAACTCCATAATCAAGGGCAGTGCTTACATCTATATTTTGTGCTGCGAGGAAAAAAAATAGAAAAATTATTAACTTTGTTTTCCTCATTATACTCAAACCTTACTAGCTTAGGCCAATTCTTTAATCATATCTTCAAGAAACTGTTGTTCCCAATCTAGACCCCATAATTTGTTTCGGATCTCGCCATTTTCGTCAATGACATAAACTACAAATGGGTGTATCCAAACAACTTCATGCCCTGCATGCGTATCATCCATATCTGTGGTAGTGCTGGTCATATCCATATCTGTAGAAGTAGTAGTAGTCATTTCCATATCAGTAGTAGTTGTATTGGTCATGTCCATTGTATCATTCATATCCATCATGAGAGGACTAGAATCTATTTGATAGAAGAAATTCCAATCAGTTGCAGTTTTATTTATAGCTGGTTCAGGCCCTAAGAGAAACTCAATATTGTCAGGAACGGCATTTTCCCCTACGAGTGTATGAGCATAATGTTGTAGATCTGTGCTATTATCGTGCATGTAATCAAAATCTATAACAAAAAATTCTATGTCATCCTGCATGTTTTGCTCATTTAAGGAAAATAAAGTGTTTAACATCCTTACGGTGATTGTGCTACATCCGGCGGTACATTTAGTATAAATAAAAGTGAGGACTCTTGTTTTTCCTGCATGATCATCAAAGGTAACAGAGTCACCATCCATATTATCTAGAGTGAAATTTGGAGCTGCTCCATAATCCTGGAAACCAAAATCCTGATTTTCATCTTGATTTGTCCAAATTGAATAGCTGACTCCAGCGACAATAATAATTCCAAGCAATCCAATAACTATGGCTTGTTGTTGCATGTAATTCTGCGATTTTAGATTTCTTATAAAAGGTAATATGCATTTGGAAAATACCTGTTTAATTACTATAAAATATGTAGCAATATTGTAGAAAATGCAAAAGTTCATAAAACGCACATCTTAGCTAATATCAAGAAGAAATTCTAAACATGCGCCCAAATTTTTTCATAATTTTAATGATTTTTTTTATAACAATGTTTTATTCAAATGGAATGATAGAAGTAGCAGCACATGCACCTGAAGATCAAACTATATTGGATAATGCTGATGATCATTGTAATGATCCAACTATGGAAATTGTAATAGCTGCTGTGGGGCCATACTCTTTTGATCGAGATGTGATTGATTTACCAACTGATACATGTGTAACCATATTATTTTATAATGTTGTGGATTTTGCACATAATTTTGTTATTGAACCCGTCGAAGGGGATAAGGGAATGGATGTTGTTTGGATGGATTTAGAGAATTCGACTGCAGTGTGTGGTCAAGCCGGCTCAGATCATGGTGATACGCCAGGTCAAGCAAGATTTAATATTTTAACTCCAAAATTTAGAACTGATATTGAATTCTACTGTAGCTATCCAGGACATTATGAGGCAGGAATGCGAGGAATTTTAAAAATTGGAGGAGGAGAAACTGAAGATAATCTAAATTCGACTGGATTTCTTTTGTTATTCATTTCTACTGTCTCATTATCATTATTAGTAAAAATTATTCGAAAGTAAATATTATTGATGATCAATTGTGTCATTGAGTTGAACAAATGATTATCTTGGTTGAATTAAAATTAGTTATCATTAAAAATAATTTTAATTTTTTAATATTTTTTTGTAAATGTTACAGTAGCAGGATAATTTTTGCAAGAAAGGAATATCTTTTCTTAATGAAGCAAATATTTTTCAAATACAGTATACAGTATTATTGCAAATAATCTTTTCATTTTACAAAACGTATACACTATCATGGGAAAACCTAGGTGTGAAGATTGCAATAAAGCAATGAAACGTCCCCACGAAAGAGTAGGGGCTAAGGGAAATTGGATTTCAATCAAACAATGGTGGTATTGTACTAATTGTCAGAAAATGGAGAAATCAATCTATCAAATACCCACTGAGGTTGAGAAATATCTTGATGACCTTATGGGGAAGAAATACCCAATTATAGCCAAAATAAGAGAAGAAACGAATGCACCATTCTTTAGCATACAAGAATTAGAAAGTGTTCTTGAGACTAGAAGTCAGAAAACCCCAGTTTCCGGATTTCCAATTATTCAAGATAAACTCAAAGCGTATTGGCACTGCGAAATTTGCCAGTTTTCCACTCCAGTTGAGTTAGGGATAATTTCGGGATTGATTGAAGATGAAATATTTGAGAAACAAATTCCAATCCACTGTGGGAATCAAATGAAAATTAGCATTGCAAGAGCAGCACTTCAAGAGGATCATCAGATAAGATTGAAATTGTTTCATGATGCCATCAGAGATAATGATTTGCAAAATGCAGGAGATATATTTCTTGAATCTTTCCTCAAGAAATTCGCTTATCTAGACACAAAAAATGCAATGGAATTTTATATTCAAATTTCAAGAATTGAAATCCCCCTGTTTTCTGAAACGTTTGGATTTAAAGCTACAACATTAATTATCGAAGCATATATTCCAGAGGCGACAAAATTTGTTGAGGAATATAATCAATTGACCTTCTTTCTTTTCAGTTTAATCCAGATAAGGAAACGATTCATAAACTGCAAGGTATTTTCTCGGACATTCAAATTTACTTTGGTTTTCGAAACCCCAATATGTTACCTCAATATAGGAGAATTTCTTGGATGCTCAAAATGTTTGCAAAGAAATGGAACAAGTTTTATCTATTCAAGACTATATTTGAGAAGCCTGAAAAAGCATTATCAAACATTGATAATTGATTGTAACAAGAAGTAACAAGTATGATATGTGTTAAACTAGTGTCTCTAAAATACATCGAATTTTAGATTTTTAGTTTATTAGAAATTAATCGCCTCGCTATAATAATCAAAATGAGAATAAAAGTCATTAAGAGTATAGGAAATGTGATATTCTCGATTGGAAAATCCAGTTCACTAGTGAATGGAGGAGTAGCTACATCGATTGCTGGATAATTCTGATCAAACCCAGGAAGATCAAAAAAAAGACCTATAGGAGATGATCCCAGAATATCTAAATCAAGTGTGAATTGAGGGTCGATTAGGGGCAGTACAATTTCGAAACCATCATAATCAATACTAGCTGTAACATAAAGATAAGGTGCAAAATTGATAAATAAATCATCTACACCGACTAATCTAGAATCACTTAATTTGTTATCTATCAAATCTATTGGCTCAATACTTTGAATTTCATTATTCCTATATGATATTCTCTCCATTTCTGGAGGGAGAACAATTTGATAATTTATTGTTTTTATGTTACGCGGAATTTCTCTGACAAAATCAATTGTGAATTCGAGAATCCAAATATTATCAGAATTTTCTGTCTGTCCCACTTCGAATTTGAATGGTGTATCAAGAGAATTTATGGGATTAGAATTGAATACTAACTCAACAAAATCATCAATTCCGTCATCATCAGTGTCCGAATCTAAATAATTCGTAGTAATTTCCTCATGATCATAAATCAGGTCTCCATCTGAATCTAAAATATTTGATATGTCTGAAAATAAAGGTAAGAAGTGATTCTGATCAATAAAATTGTCCTCAGTATCAATCATTAATTTAAATCCCATACTTCGATAATCCTGGTAAGATGAATCGGTGAAATCAACTGATAATGTATGAATCCCAGTTTCACTTAAGGAAAAAGGGAATCCAAAAAGAGGGCCATAAGAAAACTGTGGATTAGCCTCACTAATTGAATTACTTGATCCAGATGGGTTAGTGAGGGTAATACTTTCCACTAAATTATTTTCACCCCAAGGATTATGTTGCAAAGTATAATCTATCCCTTGCTTTCCATAAAAACTCAAATCTAGTATATCTTCAGTATTTTTCATTATAGTATACCCATAGTTTGGAATAAATATAAAATCATCTCCATGAGCCATGACATACGGTGGTATAGTTAATCCAGAATATTGTATTTCATAAACAATTTCCCTACAACAACCTAAGCCTTCCTCAGGAGTTTGCATATCAATGTAGATTTTGTACATACCAACGGGGTCTGATTCTAAAATCTCAATTGAAATATGTCCAGAAGTATACTCGTCCAATATAATTCGATTATTTGGAGAAAATAAGCGAATGTGAGCATCTTTATAATGATTTTCTGGTGCCCATATGTTCCCCATCAGGTTTATGACGATATCTCCCTGTACGTCAACACTCTTGACGACATAAATGATATTATCTGTAATTTCCTGATCATCACCCCCATGATTTGTTGTTAAAGAATAAAAGGTGGATTGCAATTTTGCAGTATCGTTCTTATCATAAAATTTTGATTTCCCTTGTACGTTAATAGATGGACTCAAGCATAGAAATATTAGAATCACAAGAACAAGAAATGAATCCAAGGTTTTTAAGTCACTTCGCCCCCACAAGTAAAGATTAAATAGATCATAATTATAAGCATTTATCAGCTAAGATGTACAATTAATGAAATTATGATTTTCATTGATTTACATTAGAAATTGTCATCACTTGAGAAATATTGCGCATAGCGGTGGCTAAACGACATTTATAATGAACTCGAACTTAATTCGAAACACAGCAAGATTTTATACATTTACTCAAGATTGACGGTTGACATTATTAAATTATTGTTTTAACGAATATTTAGATCAATCATGGAAACCTCTACTAAACTGAAAAGCTTGATAATACCTGATTTTCGTTTTTACATAACTTTGTTTTATTCTAACTCAATCTCACACGAAACAATAATTTCTAAGTTGAAACGAAATATTTCAGACAATGAAACGCTTATAGAATCTCAATATGAAATTAGAGAGTTGGAGAAATTCCCATATCGCCATTATGATCAACTTGGCGTACTTGAAATCAAAATTGGTAGAGTAGACACTTCAGAGGGGAAACCTGTTAATGTATTTCAAATGAGCCAGGATCTGAAAAAAGCCCTTATAGAAACCACGGATACTGTTGAGGAGATATTGTTTGACACTATTAATTTGCACCCATATGCATTGGTTATTGCCTCTGAATTAAGAGGGGAGAAGAATCAAATATGGACAACAGAAGAAATAACAAAAAATAAAACTCTTCTAGGTGGGTGGATTGAATATTATTCTGGGCAATGGGATGACTATTCTGATGAATTGTATAATGAGCGTATTGAGAATAATTTGTCAAATAGGTTGACTGAGTTACACTACATTAGATCGAATTCTGCATTTATTTACATGGAACGTCACGACGAGAGATGGGTTGGATGGATGGAGTACATGGAGGAAATTTTCATTAATCAAGTATTTCTAGCTAGATCAATTTTGTACGCCCTTATTTTATTAAATCGGGAATTGGACGAACTTTCAGAAAGGGTTAGAAAGATGTCAAAGGGCTCTATAAAGAGATTAGGAGAAGAGATAGAATTTGTTGAGGATCTACAACTACTTGTAGCTGAAATTACGAGTAAACTCTCCAGTGAGAAATTGATGAACAGATTACATCATTCTACAAAAGTAATCACTGAATGTTTCCGTGTGTTTTCAATAGATGACGCTAAAAAGTTAGTTGACGAAAAAATAGATAAACTTCACAGCGTTCTTCAGAACGAACATGAGACCACCCAGACCAAATTGCAAAATCAACAGAAAATGTGGATTCTAATCTTAAACGGCTTAATAGGCTATCAGGTTATTTTTACAATTGTTGATCAAGTCAGTGAATTCTTTAATATAAATGAAAATGGAACTCCTTACAAAGTATTTATTGGATTTATTTGGTCGCTGCTTATAGGAATTATTACGGTAAGCCTCAGTGGTTTTCTACGATCATATCTTAAATCGAAAGGTAAGGATAAAAGATGACTGATTACAAGAATCCCCCATTAACTGTTGATGCGATTATTGAACAAGATGGATCTATACTGATGATTAGACGAAAGGGTGAAGCATTTAATGGATACTTAGCTTTTCCAGGTGGATTTGTTGATTATGGTGAAACGGTAGAAAACGCGGTGAAACGGGAGGTTTTGGAAGAATTGAATCTTCATGTTGACCCCATTACAATCTTAGGAGTTTATTCGGATAAAAACAGGGACCCTAGAGGTCACGTAATTTCAACCATATTTATTTGTAATTCATTGGGAACACCAAAAGCAAGCGATGATGCGAGTGATTTTGAGTGGATTCATCTCGATATTATAGAAAGTTTAGAACTAGCATTTGATCACAAGAAAATAATTAAAGATTACAAATTGTGGAAAACTAAAAAAGGGACGTATTGGAGTACAAAGACATAAATTCTTCTTTAGATACGTAGCAAATAACATATAAGCTTCGCTGATTTTCAATGTAGATTAACGATTTATATAGTATTGATTGTATACTAAACTATGTATAATAAATTTAGAATGATAAAATTTGTTATTTTATCTGTATTATTACTCATGGGAACATCAACATCTGTAGAAGCACATTCAACTGATGATGTGATTACTAGTGTGGAAGCAATTAACACTCCAACTATTGACGGTGTAATTACTAATGGTGAATGGGAAGATCCTGTCCTAGAGACATGGATGAACTATACAGTCTCTCTAGTTCAGGTAAATCTGAAACTCATAAATTTGAGATGTATATTATGAATGACAAAGTTAACTTGTATATTGGAATTGTGATTCATCATCTAAATTATCAGTACAATATTTTAAACGCTGAAATTAACTAATCTCAGACGTTCAGGCGAGATGATGTCGCCGCTACTCCATTTAGATCTCTTAGATAAACTATCTGGAGCTACTTTTCTCATGATATTAATTGCTCCATTAATATCTGCATTTAGTTGTAGTTTACAATTCTTGCATTTATACAAACCACGTTTTACTCGATTTGCTTTTCTGATCAGACCACATCCTGAACAGGTTTGCGAGGTATATGCCTCATCCACAAATTCCACATTAATACCAAATAATTCTCCCTTACTCTGTAAATTCATCTTGAATTTACCATAAGGGATCTGCTGGAATTGCTGAGCTGTTTTCTTTCTCATTTTGAGTCCACGCTTCATATCCTCCCAATCACCAATAACAATATTGCCTATTTTGTGGTCCACACAATGTCTGATGATTTTATTAACAGTATGTGCAATAAAATTTCTCATTACATTATATCTTTTGATACCCATATGAGTCATCGTTTTACCCCATTTTATCTCCTGCTTATCGTATTGACTCTGTAATTTTGCTCGTTTCATATTCCACCATCGATTGTATGATTTAATTCCTCGTCCTTCAATAATGAAGGCAGTCTCTCTGGTAGTGATTGCTGTGGCAAAATTATCCAAGCCCAAATCAATAGATAAATATTGTTTGTAATCAAATTCAGGGATGTTGACATCCGCTCGATAAACAAATTCTATCTCAAAATAATCCCCTTTGTATCGAGGTACTATTCTGACCATGTTGATCAATTTGTCTCTAATATTTGGGGGAATGGTTACCCATACATATCTTATTCCCATACTCAATTTACCTCTTTTACCCAGACTCAATCTTAATTGATCGCCCTCTCTTTTGATCTGTCTTGGTATAAATTGGACTACAAAATAGCCATCCTTTGCCAGGTATGAGGGAGGATTGACCTCCT
>JAAFKL010000322.1 GCA_021399405.1 Candidatus Heimdallarchaeota archaeon
CCGTCAGCCAGATTGAAAACACAAATTTGTTTTTGTATTTTCAATCATCATGACAGATTTTATCATGATCGAAGAATAGTGTTTTGTGTAAATCTCCTGCAGCTTTGTACAATTTAGGTGTTGTATCAGAGGGCCAGTTGAATTCTACAATCAAGAAAATACTAGATTTGACAATATTATCAGACATCCTAGAATTACTCGTTGAATATATAAAAACAAATTGCCTGCTATTTGCAGCAAATATTGTTAGTTTTATGTTTGTTGAAATTTATTATTTTACAAAATTAATTTTACGATTATTCTCTTCTGAATCTATTCAGATTGGGTCTAAAACCTTTTATTTGTACTGCATAGAAGACTACTGCAGCACCTACTGTAATTCCACCAGTCGCAATATAAGTGTCTCCGATAGTAAATGGATCAGATCCAGCACCTGAAGTTGAAATAACATCTGGGACATCACCACTACTTCCTACGGAAGTAAAACTAAGGTTTCTGAGGACTATTTCAGGGAGAAAATTGATCGCGGTGATTTCAGAGTTCAAGCTTAAGCTATTGTTGAAATCTATACCGTTTCTATCCATGAAAAATTCAATTACAACAATATAATTTTGCGACTCTAGAGTTGCAAACTCGATGATTACTGAATACTCACTAATGCCATCTAATGTGTTATTTGTTGAGTCAACATCAAACCACTGATTAGCCCCATCAATGAATACTAGAACATTCATACTCATGTTGACGGCATTTATTAACAATCGATTACCACCAGGTGAGGATTCATAATCACAATACCTTATGATTTGAGTTCTAGAACCATTAAGTGCAGATTCTGAAAAACTGTTGTAATTGCACTCAGCGTAGTCTCCATCAGGATTATTAAATCGTAATTCTTCGACCTGTTGTAATCTCTGAATATATAAGGTAGATGAGACATCGATATCTGATTCCAATTCTGTGGGTGAAAGTAGAGATGTATTCCAAAGTGTGTTCCCTGTGTGTCTGATTTGTAAAAATCCACCGCCAGGATTAACTCCACCTGTGTGTGTTAAGCCGGGGGAATTAACAAATGTTGAATTTACTAAATTACCATACCTATCAAAACTGTAACTATCACCATTGACTCTTGTACCCGCAGAATCATATACAAGGATCTCATACAATGCAGTCATGTTGACCAAATCGGTAGTATTTAGGAAAAATGAATCCAAAAAGTTGTTGTCTGATGGAAGATAGAAGAATGCATTATCCCCTACGTCCTGCGTTACAGAAGTTGATGTACCTGGGTTCAATGGATCAAAATCGAATAAATTGAATTGAGCAAATGAATCAGAGGGAGCCGCAATTTCTAATGTGTAATTGCCTGCTGGGAGTAATGCAAGAAAAACATCATCGAAATGAAGGAGATCATTATCTCTTGCGTTAATGAAAACATTATCTCCAGTTTGAGTATTTGTAAAAGTTGCAAAAGTTCTGACACTACCACCAAATTCACTGGTTAATGAGTCATTTAAGCCCACAATCATATCATCAGCTAAAGTAAAAGTATACCAATCTTCGGTATCCCCATTGTTTAGTAATACATTTTCTCCAATGGGTAATTCAGGAATTGAATGAACTTCAAACCAAAATCCGAGCTCTATGTCGTAACCCTCTTCTATTCCTAATCTTTCTTTCTCTGACCTTACAGATGGATTAGCATCATCAGGTGGAAAAACTGTTGTTGAAATGATTGTATTATCATTATGAAGGGTAGATTGAGGTATAGATGCACCAAAAGGAAAATCGGGAGTGTGAACCAAAATCTCTGCAGATCCTAAAAGATCATTAGGGAAATTTAAATCTTGAATAATTTGATTTTGGTGAACAAAACCATCTACACGAATATCGAAAAAGGAGTCCCCTGGTGGAGGAGTTCCAAAGGTATCAGTTGATCCTACATTTGTATTTCCTTGATTGAGGTCATCCAAAATCAATGGTCTGAAGAAGTCCACATCAGCTCTTGTTCCTCGTAATGTCTTAATACAACCATTTTCAATGTTTTCAACTGGAAAATTATCCAAAACTGCAAAATGATCTAATACTACATCCCCATTTTGTGGTTCCAAAAATAATTGATGAGGACCACTTTCAAATGGAACATAAGGAAATAAACTATCTTCTCCCGGTGGTAGATTCATGTTGATATTGTGAATGGCACCGGTTGGATCAATAATATCTAACTGAAGTCGAACAGGATTCACATCCGAATGTGCATTTGTTGAAATAACCAATGGCATCATAACTTCATCCTCTGGTACATTGAACATGAGTCCATAGGTCTCTCCATTAAATAGTAAGACATCTTCAATTAAATTGGTATTATTCAAATCTTCACCATTAAGGTCTAATAGATCAAAAAATTCAGCTTGGAATTCAAATATCAAATCGTCGACACTGTCATTAACAAAATGATTAATGCCTTGATGATCAAAAATACTAAAAGGAAATGAACTTGGACCTGAAATTAAATCAACCCTATTTTCTGCATTAGTTAAGATGTGGCCTGAGCTTCCACCAGTTAATAAGAATTCTTCATTGAGAACCCCGTATTCAGGTGATGAACCGATAATTATATCATTACCAGCATCCCCTCTCATTTCAAATCCCACAAAATTTCTTTGAGGAAGATTTAGTTGATTAGCTGTAGTTTGTTGACTACTGGTTTGAAAGGCCAATAGCACTAAACATAAAATTGTCAAGAAACGATATTTTCCAAATGACACGACGTTTCGTGAACTTACTACCATATAAGGTTTAATCTTTAACGCTATACATGGTCGTTTATAATTTAGAAAACGAGTAATTAAATTGCGACATATTATTTGCGTATAGCCTACAATACATAAAAATTACATATATAGATGTTTCTGTAGTTTCTTCATTGATAAACCTCTATGCGAAACCATGTTTTTCAAATCTATATCGAGTTCAGCATATGTTTTAGAATTTTTATTGTCATCAGAATCTGTGAAATCGGGTATAAATATCGGATCAAAACCAAACCCTCCAGTACCCTGACCTTGAAAACTTATCATTCCCTTTGTTACACCTTCAAATACTCTGATATTATCATCAATCACGTAAGCAAATATACTTGTAAAATGGGCTGACTGATTCGTTTGATTTTTCATTAAATCAAGAATACCTTCCCATCCCAATGTTTGAAAAACATAGCTGGAATAGGGACCAGGAAAGTTCTGTAGAGCACTAATTGAAAGGCCAGAATCCTCAATCAAGAATGGTTGGGAAATTGTTGTCATTAGGGTTGATGCGGATGAAATTACAATTTGTTTGAATGTGTCAGCTTGAAGTTCAGGGTATTGCAGTTTGAGGTGCTGAAATTTTATTTGACCATCGGAAAAAAAATTAGAGAGTTCCTCAAATTTGTGTTTGTTTGATGTCACAAAAGATATTTCAA
>JAAFKL010000050.1 GCA_021399405.1 Candidatus Heimdallarchaeota archaeon
ACCGATACATTTTCGGTTGTCAATTACAAATCCATAATTTGTCATTTCATTCTTCCTTTGGTTCATCAACTGGTGCTACTTCAAGTTCAGGTTCTGGAATGTCCATTGCCTCGTACAACAGTTGTGCGATATCAATTACTTGTAATTTCTTGCCTGGTACAGTTTTCACTGCGTCACCAAACATTACTTTGTCTTTGGGACAGGTCACAATAAATTTATCAACATCTAAGGCCTTCGCCTCTCTAATTCGATTCGGAGCAGGTCTATTTCCTTCTGCTTCTTCACCCTTCCAAATCATTCCCCCACCGGCTCCACAACAAAAGCTGTTTTCTCGGCATCGAGGCATATCATATAATTCGTACCCCAACGCCGCAATAATTTTTCTTGGGGCATCAAATTCTTCTGCATATCGTCCCAAATAACATGGATCATGGTAAGTTACTTTACCACTCCCTTTTTTCTTTATCACAATTTTTCCACTTTCAATCAAATCCCACAGAATTTGAGTATAATGGTAAATCGATTGACCCTCTGTATTCATAAAACCCGAATCAAAATCTGGATACTCATTACGTAGTGTATTGAGTGTGTGGGGATCAGTAGTAACAATCTTTTCGAATTTTGCCTTACTCATTGCTGCAAGATTATCCTCAACTAACATCTCGAATAATCCCTCTTCACCTACCCTTCTTATATCGTTACCAGCTGTTTTTTCAGCTTCATAGAGTATACCAAAACTTACTCCTGCTTCATTGAATATCTTAGCAACTGATATGGTATCTTCTTGGGCTCTTACATCAAATGAGGCAAAATCACCAACAAACCAAAGATAGTCTACCTCTTCTTTTCGAGCATCTTTAACCTTTGGTACCATCTTTTTGGCCCATTTAGCTCTTTGTCTGTTAGATTTACCAAATGAATTGCCGTATTTACCAGTTTTTTCAAGAACATCCTGGATACCTGCATCAATTTCTCCACCTTCCTCAATTACTCTTCTCCTGAGATTTATTATGAGTGGAACATGTTCTATCCCAACAGGACAATGTGTGACACAAGCCATACAAGTTGTACAACTCCAGATCGTCTCTGGAAGAACAGTGGGATTTTCATCTAATACAATCAATTGTTGCATAGTTGACTCACCACTTAGATTAAGATTAGAGATCTCATTTGTCCCGAATTCACGGTTTGCTAATAATCTGATATCAAGGATCAGATCCCTTGGGCTAAGAGGTTGTCCAACTGTTTGTGCAGGGCAAGAAATATGACACTTACCACATTTTGTACATGCATCAAGTCCAATCAGATCTCTCCAAGATAGATCTGCAACACTTCCATAACCTGAAACTCCTGAATTTGCTGTACGAGGTAATCTTTTTGCAGCAAGTTCATCAACGGTCACCAGTGCAACATAATCAATTACTATATGCATTGCTTTAGTGAAAGGAATTGATGCAACCCATGCAGTTACAAGTAGCATATGGAACCACCAGAGAACTATGTACACAATCTCAGCTGTGGATTCCGAAATAAAAATATTAAATATATTTCCAAGGAAATACCCTAGAAAACTTACCTTCTCAAAACCAGGTATGGAATCTGCAACAATTCGAACTCCTTCCAACAGATAACCAGTGATGATTATAATAAATAGTGTTCTTACAAATAATATATCTTCATAGAACCAAACTTGTCTAGCATTTTCGAGTTCTCTACCATCTGCACGTTTGTAATCTAAACGATCTGGTGCTTTCTGTCTTCTTCTAGCTAGATGAAACAAACCTACCAATACTAATATCCCTGCAACATCCATTAGAAATGAATATACGAGGTAAAAATTACCATAATAAAATTGATATTGTGGTGCAATTGGTTTAATTATATCGTGTTCAATCGTTAATACAACAGTTCCGATAAATAGTATAATCATTCCATATAGAACCATGCTGTGAGCAACATGGGTGGCTTTATCTCCCTTTTCAATTTCCTTATCTGATTTCCAACCACCTAATAATGGTTTGACCAAACGCTTGAGAATATTATCAGTTCTTTTGATACCTTTTTCTTTCTGTCCTTTTCTGTACTTATTGAATAATCTGTAAAAACCATAAGTAAACACTCCCATTTCAATTGTTACAAGCACATAAAATACTATTAAAAATGGAAAAGGAACGTTTCTAAATACTTCTCTCGTAATATCTTCAGCTTCGGTCATTTAAATCCTCCATTAACCTAAGGCATCAGTCATTTCTTCTGCGAAATCGAGCATATCGGCTACTACACCATAATGCGCTACACTAAAGATTGGTGCGTTTTCATCGGTGTTAACTGCAATGATTAATTCAGCTTTCCCCATACCTTCTACATGCTCAGGCGCACCAGATATGCCTAAGGCAAGATATAACTTTGGTTTTACTTGTTTGCCACTCTTACCCACTTGAAAATGCTTAGGTAACCATCCACTGTCAATTATAGGTCTAGAGCCACTAACAACGGCTCCCATTGCCTCAGCTAATTCTTGTGCTACTTCAATATTTTCTTCCGAACCTACTCCACGACCTACGCTAACTAGGATGTCCTGTGCGGCAATATCCACTGCATTAGGATCTGGCAATTGGAATGCTTTGAATGTTATTTTTGAACTGATTGAATATTTAGCTAAAGCTTCTGTAGTTACACTTGGTGATCCATCTTGCATACCATCTTCTGCAGTTGATGCTCCTGGTTGCATACTAAGGATAACTGGACCATCACCTGTACTTGTAGCAATCAACTTACCTCCAAACAGTAGGCTGTTCGCAACTACATTTCCCCCTTCTACCGATAATGATGTACAAGAACCAATATGGGTTAAGTTAAGTGATCCAGCTAAATATGCCGAAATATCAATCCCATACGTTGAATAACTTAGTAAAACTGCTTTTGGATTTTTTTCCTCAGCTACTTTTGTCACAACAGCTGCCCAAACGTCAGAAACAAAATTAGTCAAATTAGGATCATCGACACTAATAATTTCGTCAACCAAACCTAATTTACCCATTTTGTCCGCCATTCCAGATCCAATCACTAGTAATTTCAAGGTGGTACCTAACCCTGCCGCGAGATCTTTTCCTGATTTAACCAGTTCGTATGTTGAATCTTTGAATTCTCCATTCTCAATTTCAGCTACTACTAATACCATTTTAATTCAAAACTCCTTTCGATCTTAAGATCTCTAAAATTTTGGCAACTTGATCTTCCATTTTACCCGTGATCATTTCTGCTTTATCTCCTGAACTTGGTAAACTTACAGAAGTTAGTTTTCCGAGTTTCACGTCACTTATACTGACTTCTTTATCAGCAATTGTAGCTTCTTGAGCAGCTCTTCTTACTTTGCTCACTGGAATGTAAGATGGTGGTGAACGTGATGCTTGTACTCCAATAACGGCAGGGAGCTGAACTTCATACTCACCTGTTACGCCTCCTGGAAATTCTTTCATACAGGTAACGCTATTGTCACCCCTTTCTACTTGTATGATGACATTCAAGTTTGGTAGTCCCATAATCTGTCCTAAATGGCCCGCAATTGTTCCATCAAGATCATCGACACCCTGAACACCGGTCATAATAAGATCATATGCTTCACCTTCAATTGCTTTTGCAAACCCATGAGCTGCTGTTCTGGAAGAGATGCCTTCTTCAAAATCAGCTCCATCTATTGCTACTCTGAATAAATTATTTGCACCTCGTGCTACGGCCATGTGAAGCATGGATTGGGTTTGATCTCCATCCAAAGCATAAACATCAATTGTATCACCTTCAGCTTTCATTAGTAATGCTTCCTCCAATGCGTAATCATCGAATTCATTAGAACGAAATGCTAATTCATCTCTATCGAGGGTTGAACCATCGACAACTATCTCTTCTACAAGATCAACGACTTCTTTTAATAATACTGCAATTTTCATTTTTTACCTCGTTATGCCGTTGCGCATAATTTAATTTCTTATAACGTAGTCCTCAATTTTGGCTAATTAAGTCTTGCGTGAAAAAGTACATACTTTTTCCAAATTGGAGAAAATATCTGAAAGTTTAATTTTTGACAAATCTAAGAATAAATATATGCAAAATATATGTGTAAAATAACATCATTATGATGCGATTGACGATTTATTACAGACTGTTGATAAATTATCAATTATAATTTGTGAAATGGTTAGATCTGTCCTTCTTTCTCATTAGTTTCAAGATTCTTATCTAATCTGTAATTTGATCCTTTTGACAATAATAAATCGGTTCTCCCGTGGTTCTCAGTGCCATTGAAGGATATTCTTGATTTGCCCTTTTTTTGTAAAATAGCCTTACCATTAGATTACCACAAAGCCTGCAATATTTATCCCTGAGGTTTTCATCAGTCCTTCTATAAGGTGATACAGTTTTTCCCTTAGCAATTTGTTGTCTATTTTGCATCTCTTCTATTTCTAAATCTCTTCTGAATGCTTCCATTAACTCATGGTCGAAATTTAATGAGTCCGAAACATCATCCAAATGAGAAATAAATTCAGGAGAAAGTATTTCTTTACAAACAGGACAGCGTTGTTGTATAGTTACCCAATGACCAAGATGATTGATGTGAAATTCATTACCGCAGAATTCACACGCAATGAAATCATCAATTTCAATATCGTCAGAGTAACATATTGCACACTTATTCAATAGATACATATTTCTTGTAAAGAATCTTAAACTTTCTCAACATTGAATATTAAATGGAAAACTACTTTCTACAATTTAATTTTCTTTTTCATTCTATTAGGTAAATGCGACTCTACTACTCGAAATCCGACTAAACCACCTACAATAATTGAAAGTGACTTTAAGAGAATTATGATCAACCATTGTCTACCTCCAGTTCCATCATCATAAATCTGTTGGAAAGTTGGATCTGACAAATTCAATTGCAAGGAATAGATGGCAAACCCGACTAAAATTACGTATTTACCAAGACCAGTGACAATTCTATTGATTATGTTGAAGTTTCTGAATATTAATACAATAAAAGTAATGAATAACATTGTTGTGAATCCTGTTACTCCTATTACCGATGAAGTAACTGTGAAGCTATAAGTTAGAGTTTCAAATTCAGAAGGATGCTCAGTGATTGTAATTTGCCTGCTGTAAAATGGAATAAACGCAACGACTATCCCTGTAACCATATATTTTGATTTACTTTTGTAGAATTCTAAAGGAAAGACCCTATTATCAGTTTCATAATTAAGCAATTTTAAGGATAACCATGCTCCTGTAATAATGAAGGGATAGGATGAAAACAGAAGTATGGCAATATACCCAAAAGATGAGATTGCACCTATTATGGGTAAAAGTAAAAGTAATGACCAAGTTCCCAATAGTAAAAGTACCAAACCGAAATCCGTATTTACTTCATCACTCCCTCTTTTATCTGCGATTTTGGGGATTATAATTCCATACGAGAAAGCACCTATACTAGTAAAGACTAGATATACCATCCCAAGTGTATTTGGATTCTCCGATAAGCTACTCAAAATAAGACCGAATCCAATAGGCAAAAGATAAATTAGAAATATTTCGAATAGAAATCCTAACAAAATAAAATCTCTAAGATGCAACCCTTTAGAGTTCGAAATTGTAAGAGGAGCATCTTGATTTATATCTCGATTTCCCTTCATTAAGACTTTCGCATTACTTGTTAGTCCTTCATTATCATTTGATTGAACTCCCAATATTTGAACAGCTTGAACAGCTTTCTTTCCCTTATCCGTTAGATTATACCTTCCTGAGTCAGATTGCATAATCAAATCTTCCATTTTTTCTAGATGAAAAGCAAGTTTACCACTTGATTCTATTTGTAATTCGCGTGATAATTCACTAAAGTTGTATCCTGCATTGATTCTTTCTGCAAGCATTAACAAAATTTGCACTCTGATTGGATGTGAAATTGATTTGAACGATGTACTTATGTTTGACATATCTTCTCCAGTAATTTGTTCTCACCACTTTAAATAAGGAATCCTGTAAACTATCCTTGCTCAAGTTTTCTTGACAAGGTCATTTATATAAAATCAGCATTAACTTCAACTAAATTTTGTTCAATTAATTTTATTCTATGGTTTCCTCAAAATTTAATCCATACATCCCTTAATATCCTAAGATTCAAACAAATCTATTACCTTTATCAGAAAAGCTTTTACATTGAAAGCCCATTGCTCATTCAATATGGACATAGTAGAAAGACTAACCCCAGACTCCGATATAAAAGCAACTTTAGAATCGCTTTTAATGCCAGTTGTAGCCGCTGGTATATTCCTTGTTTTATGGATTATCCTCAATTTAATTGATGGTGATGATGAGACAATGATTGGATTACCAGATTCAAGTGGATTTGTTTTGGTGGCATTACTTATTGCATTTTGGATCGGCATAGTTGCAGTCAATGAAGGTGGCAACATTGGCGATGCTCTCGTAGGTGCCGCAATTTTTGGCCTTCTATATGGAATCTTGATTTCAGTATTTCAAGAAGTATTCTTCGCTGATATTAAAGTAGCTGGTGTGGTAGTACTAGATGAATTATACACTGATGGATTCTTTGGTAAAGCCATGATCCTAAATATTCTTAGTTGGCTTCTTCTATTCGTAATGGCCGCATTCGTAGGCGCAGGACTTGCAGAAGATATGTTTGGTGAATCAGAACCCAAAGCCAAAAAAGCTTCAGCTAAGAAAGCACCTGCCAAAAAAGCTCCAGCTAAGAAGAAAACAACCAAAAAAGCAACCAAAGCTGCTGATGAATAAACAATCCATTAATTCAATATAATTTCAATAAAATAATTTTCAATCTACTCAGTTGATACTATCAATTAAAATTCCCATAAAACTTCTAAGATCATAAATTTAGCTCTAAAATCTCTCTAATCATCAATTATTTTTTAAAAGCGAAAGAAATATTAATCTCATGCTGGAAGGGGTTCTTCAGAAATTATACGAAGAAAATAGGGAAATGACTTTCAAAGAATTGGGAGTGACAAAGACAAAATTAAGACCTCTTATAGAGCTCAAACTTATCGAAGAAAGAAAAATTATGGTAACGCCTAACCCTCCAAAAACTTCCAATGGGACAAAAATTACTGCGAAAGGAATCGCTTTAGTTGTTAGTTCTTCTAAATCAGGTGAGATGACAATTCTCACTCAGCTTAACAAAGCACTTCAAGAAATTTCGACAGTCAGAAAAGGAGTAGAAAATCAAGTAACTGAAACTAAAACGACATTAGATGCTTTGTCAAATATTGAAGCTGCATTATTAATATTGAATCAATCTGTAAAAGCAGGAGGTTTCAATGATTCATCTTCTAATAAATCTAGTAGCAAACTGAATATTGACCAAATTAGAGAGACTTATCTAAAACATAAAAATAAAGGATCGCCATTTGCACCGTTGGGAAAAGTAATGGATGATATGTCAATACTTACTAAGTTACCTCTTTCAGATCTGAAATATGAAATTTATGAACTATTTGTGCAGAAAAAGCTTCTACTAGTTGGAGGTCAATCAAAGGAATCTGATCAATATAAGATCCGAGCTAACGATGGTACAGAGTACTCATATATCAGGGTTTGAAATACCACCTTTTACAAATTTATTTTTTTAAAAAATGTTTATCGTCCTTGGTATTATAACTTCAAGTGCTATCTCTTAATTTTCTTATTCCTGGTTTTAAATCGGAATGACAGAGGCATCCAATTTATTGCTCGTTCAAAATTCGATCGAAATCGAGTAAAGAATATTTGTCGTTGTACATAGAAATCGGCAAA
>JAAFKL010000051.1 GCA_021399405.1 Candidatus Heimdallarchaeota archaeon
AGAACTATTATTGATAGGAGTTGCACATTTGGTAAAATAATATCTTTCAATATGCTTTCATAAATGGGAAAGTATACTTGTTCGCCAGAAATCTGTGCATTAATGAAATTGGTAAGAGATTCTCCACTTAACCAATTTGAATCCAGTAATTTTTCTATAGCGGCTCTTAGCCAGCCTATCCCAATGAATATGCGCAGCGGGATCATGTAGGCACCCTCTTCATGCAATTCTGCATGGATAAATTTCATGAATTTCCGAAAATAGAATTTAATATTTCTATCAATGTTGTCTGTCATTAGTTCCAATTTTAATTTCATTTATAATACTAGAGGTTAGAAAGATTTTTTCGCACAATTATTTTTTCTATATTATGGAGAAACGCTATAAAATCTATATATAATGGATAATTGTAATTTAGCATATACTTGGGAGAGCATTAATAATACAATAATCATTTTTGTTAGTAGGTTAATCTGAAGGCTGTACTTTGTTGTTCTGGGTAGTAGATATTAAATTTAATCTCATGAAAATTTCACCATTCTCTATTTTATTCTCTTGGTTCATATTTCCAAAATCAATAAAATCACATCTGATAAATCCCATTTCTTCATAAAGTTTTATCGCTGGGCCCCAAAATGGAAAGGTGGAAAGGTAAATCACTTCAAACCCTTCATTTTTTGCCACCTCAATCATTTTTTGAAGCAATTTTTTACCCAATTGATTTCCTCTGAATTGCTGATCAATAAATAAGCTATGGAGTTCACACTCGTTTTCGTTTCTTTTAGTAAGTCTCGCAGTACCTATTAGGATATCTTCCATAGAATAAAGTAGAAATGACCACATACCTTTTCTGTAATCTTTCTTGATTCGTTGGACGAATTCTTTTGAGAACATCTTACTTGTCTTCTGCACCTGAAATTTGTCGATCACTTTTTCGAAAGACTCATAATCATTCATCCCAGTCCATTTCCTCCAAGAATCGGGATAAACATCATATCTGAACTGAAAATTCCAAATGAAATAATCCATTGTCAGAGGCACAAAATCAGAGAAATGTTGAGTTAATTGTTCGTAGCTTGTAAGTACCTCGAACTTGACTTTCACAATTTAGTATTTAATAATTCTAAATAAAATACCTTAGGTGGCTCAGTAGAAATTGACTGAGTAACCTAGATCAATATTCACATAAATTTTTGCCCAACAAGTTTCTCACTTATATCCCATAAATTGTTCTGAGCATCTTTGTCATAGCTGATTGCCTTGGAATCTACAATTTTCGCTAGTTGACTAACATATTTACCAGAAACTCCCTTTATTGATGGTGATGTTGCTAAATATAAAGTTGAAATTACCCCTTGTGTAACTGGTTGACCCCCACTATCATTAGGGTTGATATTGGAATTAATATATCCCGGATGTAAAGTGTTAGCAGTCACGTGACTCTCACTCAAAAGATCTGCCAATTTGTAAGTAAAGAGGATATTACACAATTTTGATTTACAATATGCATCCATACGACTAAAATTCTGTTCTCCCTGTAAATTATCAAAGTTTATTGAATCAGAGTGAATACCAGAGGCAACATTAACTATTCTTGCAAATTTGCTCTTCTCAACAAGGTCTAGTAAAAGAGATGTAAGTAAAAATGGTGCAAGATGATTGACTTGAAAGGTAGTCTCATTTCCATCTACTGTCATTTCTCTTTTCCATGAAAACAAACCTGCATTGTTAATTAAAACATCAATTCTTTCTAATTGGTTATGTAGATCATCACTCATTCTTTTTATACTATCAAAAGAGCTAAAGTCTCCCATAACAGTGGAAATTTTCCCCGCTGTTGTGTTTTTCTTCAGCTCTTTTAACGTTTTCTTCATTTTTTCTAAGTTTCTTCCATGAAGAATTACATGTGCATCAAGTTCAAGCAATTCAAGAGCTACCTGTTTTCCTATACCATCAGTTGATCCAGTGATTAGAATTATTTTATCTTTCATAAATACTGCAATTGATCCTGAAATATCAAATGATTGATTGCTTTAAAGTTAAATGTATTCAAGAACCAATAATTCGCTAGAAATTTACAACTCAGTTCGAATTTGGATAGTGAATAAAGAGAAAAAGGAGTATATAACCGAAAGAATTATATTTAGTTCACGAATAGAATTACATATGTCCAAGAAAAAACAAAAGAGTTCAACAACACAAAGTAGTGAAAAAGGGAATCTATTTGAAAACAAAGGTAAAGATCAAATGAAAGGAAAAACCAAGAAAACCAAACAAAAGGCGAATCGTAGATAATATTAGTTAGCACACAATAAAACATCTTTTTAGATTGACAGTATATTTTACAATATTTGCCTGTTTAATGTATTAGTTCCTCATCTAATCAATAAATAACCTCAACCCGAATACTATTATGAAATTTATCTAAGATAAAGATATGAATACTGTTTCAGCTTCCAAATCAGATTTATCTGATAGGAAAAGAAAAATTGCCTATGTTGCGATGTTTCTTGTAGCATTTCTTTGGGGTCTCTCATGGCCTATTGGTAGAACAATTGCTACAGCTGAACTTGGCCCAGTCCCCTTTACAAGTGCTTTTATTCGATTTGGACTTGCAATTCCCATCTTATTGATAGCTGTAAAGGTAATAGAAAAACCAAAAAGCATCAAATTACCTAAAAGTATGATAAAACCTGTAATTCTTCTAGGAATAATGCAGGTGAGTTTACACAATTTCCTATTATTGACCTCACTAAGATACACTTCAGGGTCAGATGGAGTTTTGATTATTAATGGTGGAATTACCGTGTTTACAGTTCTCCTTACTCCCCTAGTATATTCAGATGAAAAAATAACTGCAAACAAATTAATTGGGATGATTGTTGCCATATCGGAATAATTTTTATTCTATCTCCTCAGCAGGATGTAACTAATCGTTCACTTGGTAATTTCATAATATTGATCACTGCTTTTAATTGGTCTCTTTATACAATTTTTTCCAAAAAATATCTACATAAACTTCCACCACTATTATTCCAGTTATGGGTAGCGATATTTGGCTGGGTTTTTCTGGGTATTGCCGTCATATTTGAGCAAATTCGCACTCCTACAACGTATATTTCATCAAATACTTGGTTAAATTTGACTTATATGGGTGTATTTGCGGCAGCTATTGCTTATTCATTATATAATGTCAGTATTAAACAGATTGGCTCAAGTAGAACATCTGTATTTATCAATCTCTCTCCATTTTTTGGTGTGATATTTTCAGTTCTTATTCTTGGGGAAATATTCTCAATTTGGTATTTAGTTGCATTCCTGGTTATATTATTTGGAATTTATGTAACTGAGATGAAAACAAAAGAGACAAAATAGTAAAATTTTATTTTATGGGTAGAATTACTTATCATTTGATAGTAAATTTAATGTTGTGAGTAAGAATTTCAAATGGCCTATATCTTCCATGATCTTGATTGATGCCCCTGCATCCAAGGTATGGGCTGCAATTTCAGCTCCGGGAAATCTCAATGATTGTCATCCTTTTTGCAAAGAAAATACAGTTGTGAATTGGCAAGGTGAAAAATCAGTGGATATTATTCTTTATAATAATGGGAGGAAATTGAAGAGGAATTTCTTTGAATGGGAAGAGGAGAAGGGATACAAACTAATGATTGGAAGGCATGGAGGGAGACAAACAGAGGTTCACTGGGAAATTGAACCTGTGGAGAATGACAAGAGTACCTTGAAAATTACTCTCTATCTGCCTCATTTGAAAAATACTCCAGTAATACTAAGATGGTTACCTCATTTTCTGTATATGCGACCTAAAATGAAGAAATA
>JAAFKL010000052.1 GCA_021399405.1 Candidatus Heimdallarchaeota archaeon
ATTAAATGTGGCATAATTTTAAATTTCACAAAAAATCCTCTATTTTAGTAAGATTTGGGTACTATTAATTAAGCTATTAGGTATTATCCTTGCATATTCCCAATTCTACAAGGATTACAAGTCATTTACAAATTCTCATTGTTGGAAAGAATTATAAAAACACACATAATTCAGAGTTTAATGACGCCAAACGTTACTAATCTAAATCTTGCATCAATCTTGGAGGATTCTGCAAGAAATTATCCAAGTAAAACGGCTCTGATTTATGGAGAACAAAAATATACTTTTGCACAAATCAATGGGGCAGCAAATCAGATTGCTAATGCCCTGGAAGAAATAGGAATTGGCAAAGGAGATAATGTTGCTTTATCTATGCTCAATCTCCCCTATTTCCCCATGATTTATTATGCCATTCTAAAGACAGGTGCAGCTGTAGTTCCCCTCAATGTTCTATTAAAAAAAAATGAGATTGCCTACCATTTGAAAGATTCAGAAGCCAAAGCATACTTCTCATTCATCGGTACCGCAGAACTTAAAATGGGAGAAGAGGCATATGCAGGGTTCAGTCAAGTGGATAGCTGCTTAAATTTCTGGTTAGTCACACCACCTGGGATGGAATCTCCGATGGAAGGAGTACAAACATTAAATTCCTTAATGGCAGAGAGATCCCCATTTTTCAAAATGGCTAGTACAAAACCTCATGACACTGCAGTGATCCTCTATACCTCTGGTACCACCGGACAGGCCAAGGGAGCTGAACTCACACACAATAACATCTACAGCAATGCACTTGCAATAATGGGGCTCTTTGAGTCGGTACCAAATGATATTCACCTCATATCCCTCCCGCTTTTCCACTCTTTTGGACAAACCACACAACTCAATGCTGGATGGCTAATGGGTAACACTCTTGTCCTTATTGCCAAATTCGATCCCGCAGCAGTCCTTTCAGCTTTTGAAAAAGAAGGGGTGACTGTATTCGCTGGTGTGCCGACCATGTATTGGGCTTTACTGAACTATCCCCAGGCATCGGACTATGATCTGGAAAAAATATCAAATACCTTGAGATTGGGAGTTTCAGGAGGTGCAGCCTTGCCAGTTGAGGTGATGAAAGGATTTGAGAGCAAATATAAGATTAACATGCTCGAGGGTTATGGTCTATCAGAGACAGCACCTGTGTCCTCATTCTCAAGACAGGATATGGACAAGATACCGGGTAGCATTGGTGTTCCAATTAGGGGTGTTGAAATGATAGTTGCAGATGATGATGGAAAAGAGGTGTCTACAGGGGATGTGGGTGAAATCTTGATTAGAGGTCCAAACTTGATGAGAGGGTACTACAAGAGACCCGAAGCAACAGCTGAAGCCTTCAAGGGAGGCTGGTTTCATTCTGGTGATATGGGAAAGAAGGATGAGAAGGGTTATTTCTATGTTGTGGACAGATTAAAAGATATGATTCTAAGGGGTGGATTCAACGTTTACCCCAGAGAGGTTGAAGAAATTATGATAACCAACCCCAAGGTATCTCTAGTCGCTGTAGTAGGTGAACCCAATGATCGGTATGGGGAAGATGTCGTAGCCTATGTTGTCCTCAAAGATGGTCAGAATGCAAGTCCCGAGGAGATTGTCGATTGGTCCAAGGAAAATATGGCCGCTTATAAGTACCCCAGAAAGGTATTAATCAGAGATAGTCTACCGATGAATGCCACAGGTAAAATCCTGAAAAGAGTACTAAGAGAGAAAAATTAGCTAGAAAAAAGTTTCTTAATGCAAATTCCATTAAATCTGTGATAACTTAGTAAATCTAATTGGACCCTTGCCTTTTGAGTATGGAGTTAAACCCATAAAATATGATTGAAAGGAGTATCAAGGTTGAACCTATTATCAACCAGTTATCATTAGCGGGTATGAATGGGTCGGATGCCGCTGGTGGAGAGTGCACCCGATTAACTGCCGCATCCAGATCTTCTTGGCTAACAAAAAGAGGAGAATAAATATGATCAAACTCCAAAAGTTTGGTGTAAAATTTTCTTAGATGATTTCTGGAACCCCAATCTAGATAGGAGTACACAAATAAGATGTCCTCATTATCTGTTCGACCAGTACACGTCCCGACATCAATTATATCAACTTCTTCAAGATAAGCACCCACTAGATAGGAGTCATATTCAGATCTGGATCCATTTTCATACAGTTTATTATACAAGGATTGCAATATAGGATCTTGATAATCACCAGCAACACCTGTTAGTGGGTCTTCAATATCATATTTAGTTAATATTGAATGGATTGCATCTACATGTTGCTGTTCTTTATCAGGTATTTTCAGATAAGTAACTCCCGGGTACAGTTCATAAAAAGCCCTGTAGAGATCATGGGCTAGCTGTTCCTCCTGGATCATGTAAACAAGATCGTCTCTTTCCTCCTCATTTAGCTCCTCTTTAGGTAGAAATTGAATGTATTTATCACGTGTTTCAGAATCTGCTTCGACAGTGGGTTCTGGCACCACCTCTGATACTAACTCGTATACAAATATTCCGTTGAATATTATTCCAAGCACAAATAAAGAGATTATTGTTATTTTTATTGGGTTTTTAATCATGCATACCACTCCCTAAATGCCTTGTTTCCGCATATAGGTACCAAACCCGAATGCTAATCCTCCGAGAACAATAGAAATTATCCCAAATACTAACCAGTTATCATCAGCCTCTTTGGGTGTTGTGGCCACAGGATGTGTATGTTCTCTGGCAATTATTTCATCATATTCGACCTGTTGCAAGAGTACAGGAGTGTAACTTTCACCAATCAGGGCTAACTGCTTAGCAAATCCACCAAGATGATTTAGTGAACCATACATGAGATAGTTGAAGACAAAGTAAATATCCTCATTATCTACAGTTTTATTAAAATCACGCAGATCCATGATATCCAATTCCTCGATGTACTCACCTACTTTCAATGCCTCTACTTTGGAGACTGAACCATTAGTATACAATTCATCATAAAGATCCTGGAATAGTTGATCGTCAAAGAATCCAAGAGCATCACCCTCGGTGGGGTCTTCGAGATTATATTTTTCAAGAATGGATCTAAGCGCAGCCATATGCAGCTCTTCACTATTGGGTATTTTCATGAAAGGTTGGATTGGATATAGAACATAAAAAGCTCGGTACACATCACGAGCCAATTTTTCTTCCTGGATCATGTATACAAGAGCCTCTTTCTCATTTTGTGAAAGTTCCTCACTAGGCAAAGCTTTGATATAAATATCTCTTTCATCTGCCGTGGCATCCACAGCAGGTTCAAGTAGCGCCACATTGTTGTAATCATAGATATAAATACTAGTCAAACCTAGGCCCAATATTAGAAGTATTATTGAAATTATATTAATTATTTTTAAATTCACCATATCACCAAATTATCAAGAAGGATAGGTCAAATGGAGACCTATTTTTAAAATAGGTTAATCTTCCTACTCGTAATTATGGTG
>JAAFKL010000323.1 GCA_021399405.1 Candidatus Heimdallarchaeota archaeon
CTCTTTTCAGAGTGCCTTGCCTATTATGTGGGATTTTGTATCTGTGATACTGGGAAACGACTCCCTAGTATCTAAGTCAAACTCGAGTAGAAAAACTAGGTAAAATAATCTCATAGCTTTCGTCTAAATCTAAAATAAATTTTTAAATTTATGAAAATGATCTTTGTTAATTCCCTATTTCATCATTTTGAGTCCCTTTCAAAATTTACATGATCGAAGTAATCCTTTTCAGTTGTGGCTATTACTCTAAAAAAGAGAATCAATTTACCCTTTTTATATAGAATACAAAGTTCAATGTATGATCAATCATCCAGCAATTTCAAAGAAACTGAAAATATCCAATTTTACATCACTTACAGTTGATCTATCAATACGTTTCCTTATTTTCAGTTTACTGTCTACAATACTCACAACTCTTACATCGACATTTCTCATTATCCATGTAATAGATCTTGTTGGTATCAGAGGTCTTGGTATTATTTTATCGATATCCTTTTTTGTCACTGCTATCACTGATTATCCTACTGGCGTTCTAGCAGATTGGATTGGGCACAAACGAGTATTGAGTATTGCCTCCATATTCTTTGGTATAAGTAGCTTGATTCTAGTTTTTTCCAATAACTTCTATCAACTTACTTTAGCATTTGTATTTCTTGCTCTGGCAAATGGACAATCTTCAGGTGCCTTACAATCATGGTTCGACAACATGTACAAAGAAATTGGGAGTACATCTGATCCAAATAACCAACATTACAGAGAGTTTCTTGGAATTGTAAAGAAATATACAATGTTTACTGGATCAATTTTTTTTCTGATTGGTGGTTATCTGGCATATGCAATTCCAAATGGGCGTAGAATGGTTTTCCTTGGGCAAGCAATTGGAATGTTTGGTGCGGCAATATTATTTTATTTTTTCCTTGAGAGTAGTAATGGGAAAAATCAAGAAATTATAAACGATAACAAATTTGATGAAAGTACAAATCAAAGAAAAGAATTTCAGAGATTACTTGTAGAAGGTTTACGTTTTACTATTTCTAGTAGACCTATTGTCTATTATATGATATCATCTATGTTGTTAATTGCCACATCAACTGTTTGGTACAGCCTTATCCTCTTTCTCTTATACTTTGGATATACGGGATCAGATGCTGGGGCTGGTGTTTATCGTTGGATACTATGGATGACCGGTTCACTAATAACGGTTAAAGCGGGGCAACTAGCAAAACGACTTTCTGAGAAAACTTGGTTACCACGATTAAACCTACTTCATAATTTATTTTACATTGGTGTTACAGCATTAATTGTTTTGTACATCCCTATCTTCCCTTCAAAATTCAAAATTGTAGGTATCATTCTAATCTACTTTAATTTCGTTTTTGGATACTACTTTATGCAAGCACATGAATATCTGAAAGCAAAATTATTTCTCGAAGTCATCCCAAATGAACTGAGAAATTCAATTTATTCCCTTCTCCCAACTTTAGGATTATTGCTCGCAACTCCTTTAATTTTCATTATGGCTGTTGTAATGGACCTGCATGGTGTTCCAATAACACTAGGCATTTTATTAATTATATCATTGGTTAGTGTTGGTTTCGAATACATGTCTCTCCGGCACTATAATCCAAAAGAAAACGTCGAAATAATTTATGATACATATCAGTTTGGAGCTAAAGAACCGAAAAAAGTTATTGTCCCCTCTCAATGGCAATTGAGCTGGAAAATCAAAGATATTTATGAAGAAGTTTCAACAATGACTCATTTAGAATCTAGTAATAACATACTAAAATTTGAAAAGGAGAGAGATGATGACGAATTTTTACGTTGTAATATGATGTTATTTCTAAAAGATTACGCTGAAGCATTTGAACGGTCAGCACAAGATGGGGTAATAACTGACAATGAAAAAATTAATTTAGTTCTCCTAAGAAATGATCTGATAAATAAAGTTGAAGAAATTACTTTAAGAGATAACATTCTCACTAATTCTGAGGAAATTGTCATTGATAGAATAAAACGTGCTGTCGTGGATCTGCAAGAGATAGAAAATCAATACCTGGTTTCTCCTGAGTTAATTCATTATTGATACAATAAGGTCTAATTCAAGCATATTCAAATAATGAATGTATTGGAAGAAATATTTCAATCGAACAAGTTCTGATTTTGATAGAGCAATATTATTGATTATTTCCTCAAAGTTGTTTTGAATTTCTCTGTTATTTATATAACAATTGACTTAGAAAGAACCAAATGAGGACTAAAGCCTTTCTCTTCATGATCAGTTTTGTGTTAATTATTGGAAATGGAAATTCGTCCTATGTTCTGGCAGACCAGAATGTGCACTTAAACTTGGCTAAATACCGTTTCACTGGTTATATTGCCGAAAATGGCGATAATCGTTGGGATTCAAATGAATATGATTTTTTCACCTTTAAAGTCTATGCAAATGAAAAGTTGGAAGTAGAATTGAGCCTTGCTCAAAACGAAATAGTATATCTGATGTTCTTTACAGGGTATTCAGTTGAGGGCATTGAAGATGCAATGTCAGATTTACAATATTATGGATCTAGTGCCATGATATACGCTTCTGATATAACCAATAATGGATTTGCACGGATTAGTTATACTGCTCCTCAGGAAACAATTGGTCGCATTGCTATTTTTTCCTATTCTACAATTTCATATTCATCTATTCAATATACAATGAGATCATCTATTCCTGAAGGTTCATCGAGAAATAATAGGGGATTAGACTACATAAATACAAATTCCCAAACCTCAATCGATGATGATGGAGCTGACAGCTCTGTTATAATAATATTCATCGTAATATTAGCTGTATTTCTGATTATTAGATCAAGAAATAAAAAGAAGAACAAGAGGCATGGCTACTCTCAAGATTCGGGGAGTATAATTTCATCGCAAGGCATATTTCAACCTCAATCTATGTATGGTGCGAATTTTTATCAGGATTCTCCTAAATCCATGGGATATGATCGATTTTGCACGGGATGCGGAGATGGAATTCGATTAAGTCAGAAATATTGTACCAATTGTGGATCACAATAATTAATGTACATTTAAACTATGTAGATCATTGATATTCTAGCTTTCAAGTTTTTGTTACAATTTCTTTCCGCTAGAAATATCAAAATTTATTGTACCCACAAATATTCTTTCAAATTAACTCGATAACTATCAGAGACGTGTATACCCTCATCAAGAAGCCTTGCTTTTTGCTCATCAGCTCCCATTTCAATCGGCAGTGAGATTTTTCCTTGTGAGTTAATTACTCTATGCCATGGTAATCCATACTTCCGGCTCATACTATGTAAAATTCTTGACACTTGGCGAGATCCTTTAGGATTTCCAGCTAATCTTGCAATTGCACCGTAGGTCATAACTTTCCCCTTGGGGATCGATCCAATGATCTCAACTACTTCAGCAGTGAACTCATTCATTAAGAAAAAATATCCTCGCACATTTCTAAAGATTGTATTTGCTATTTATTATTTTGACAAAAATTTTTCTATCTTTTTTCGATTCCTGTTTTTAAATAGTGAATTTAAGTAATGGAATCGCTATTTAATGGCATCTTCTTTATTCAGTGTCCGTGTTTTCTTTTTGACCTGCATACTTCATTCTATGATCCCATAATAAATCGTCACCCTTGAAATGGTCATATCTCTCTGTCAATTCGCTCGAAAAGGCTTCTTCTTCAACCTGTTCTTCAAGAAATCTTTGCAGTATTGGATAAGCTATGAAATCTTTGTTTCTTTGAGCGATTTCGAATAAACTAGAGATCTTATCTGTAACCATTTTTTCATGTCCGTAGACTGTATCAAGAGCTGCCTTGATGTTGTCCCATTTTGAGGGGGGTTGACTCAATGCCTTGAATTCAACATTACCTCCGATATCTAACAAAAATGATGTAAATTCTTCTGCATGATCAAATTCTTCTTGCGATTGGGTCTTGAAAAATGCTGAAGCGTTGTGCCAATTCAAAGATTCAAACCAGGTTGCCATCGAATGATAGATGTAGAAAGATTCGAGCTCAATCTTTATTTGTTCATTCAGACCATCGATTAATTCAGATGAAAGTCGTGACATGATAATAATATTGGTATATTTAATATAATAAATTATGATTGAGACAATACAACATTCAGTAAAAATTTGTAAATACTTGGTTTCAATCCAACACCAATAATTTCATGATATTTGTCTAGTATCAAAATCGAATGTTGATACAATAGAAGTAGGTAAGAATAAAATTGCTTGAAGAAATTCTTCAAAAGTATAAATATCCCGAATATTGACATCAAATCCCCATTCATCCATTTTTTCTGTAAATATCTCTTTGTTATATGTATTAAAGCTGATAGAATATTGATTTATCCCCTGATGCGATAATTTATCCAATATATCTGCAACATACATAGGGAATTGACTCATTAGAGGTACCAAAAAATCAACACGTGTAGAGATGATTGTATGTGGGAAACAATCTCTAATATGTTTCAGTCCCTCTTCATAGAACACTTCAAAAATAATATCGAACCAAAGCTTATCTGAGGCGATTTGCACTGCTAGCAAAATTTCGATCACCTCATCTAATAACCCTTCATCCTCTTTTAAGACGATTTTAATTCCCTTATCAATTGGCTTCAATCGATTTAACATATCCTTCAATCTGAATAGGTTTTGATCTTGAAAAGCCGGAGTATCAAAAGCTGCATGTCTTAATACCAAATCGCGTGTTAATGGATGTCTCCTTACATCCAATTCTGCCCAAAATACATTAGAATTAATATATGCATCTAGAATAAGATCATTATTTACACCATTCCAAACAAAGGAAATATGCTTAGGAAGTAATTTTGGCTCAACAATATCTGAAAACTGATATTCTCGTCCAATTACACTTCGTTCAGGTATTAGCTCCCTCGACGATCCAAACATGGTATCAGCATGAAGTAACAAAATATTTGGGTCTCCAATAACATCTTCAATAACTTTCAAATTAGCTGGTTCATTGTCTACAAAGGCAATAACCTTGTAACCATTTTCTTGAAAATATTGTATCCCCTTGGCCTTGTAACTAGTGATATCTTTTTCCAATTTATTTTGCAGTGGATTCATATATAATAAATCTGGGCTGAAATGGACTCTATACTCTTTGCCCAATACATTTAAGGAATTCAAAGTAACATCGCGAAGACTTGATGATCTCCCTGTATTCAATCCAACTGTAGTGTTATCCTGGATTTGAAACCAGCGAATAATTTCTAAAACACCTCTAAAAGGGCGGTGACTCAAGAATATTGTATCCTCTTGCCACATTTCAGATCTTACAAATTTAACAATTTTTTCTCTCTCTGAAGGATCATTTACAATTCTAGGTAACCAATCTTGAATATGCCATTCTTCAAAAACAATATCTTCTAGAGTTAAATCCATAAAATGTGAAGTATCATGATTGCTATCATATTTTTGTAACACATATAGCAGAGGTATTCGAATATCGACTATTGTATCGTCAATGTCGAATACAATCATAATTTGAGATTGGGGATATGTCTCACTCATATTGTGATAATGCTCACTTAATGATTTCATCCAAGACATTGATAATCTAAATATTGAGAAAGAATAGATAATAGTTATGTTTAGCAAAAGTTGAAATTCTTAACTGTAATACCCATAATTCACTAGGTTCATCTCGATTTGAATTGTGTCAACAATTTCATATGATAATTTTGGATATAATTAGAGTTCAATAGATTGGTCTTGAAATATCGTAAATTCATGACTATTCATAGTAAATTGACGTTGGATGATTAATTGAGACATTTTAGGGTTAGAGATATAAATTTGGATTTTGAAAAATATATCACCAAAAAGATTATTCATAAAATTATAGGCTTTTTCGACTAAATCTGAACAAGATTGCTCTTCTCGCCAATACGGGGCAGTTCCTCTAATCACGCTAAACGAATTATCTTGATCCATCTTCCACTTAGATAGTTCTGTGAGATATAGGAACTCATCAAGAAATTCATCAGTTTCGATATATCCATTAATAATTAGAGGTAATTTTACGTAATCATCACTTCTTGAAGATCCCTGAGCAAATGTTACTTTCTTATCATCCTTGAAAATTGATATGTGTTTATTGTCAGTTTCAACCGTTACAAAATTATATTCTTCACCTAAGTTCAATTGCTGTATTAGGGCATCTAATGCTTCATCAAGTATGATAAGTTCATTAGCAAAGGACTTTTTAATTTCATTATCTGCTTTTCTCAACACAGATTTTCTTTTTTTGATGTCATAAATTATTAATAAATCAGAATCATGAGATTTAAACAATTTGTTTGCTAGTTCAATTTGAGCCTTTTGAGAGGTCGAAAGCTTTAATAATTTTTCAATTCTATTTTTGATTTTATTTCCTTCTGTAGATCCCGTATGATCTATATTCATTTGGAACATGATTTTAGATTTACAAATTATTTTCTCAATTCTGTTTAACATCCTTTCTGCATATGCCTCATCGGCTTTGGTAGAGAAAATCGCTACAAGATTTTTATTTGTACTCATTATGTTTTTAAATATTACAATTTCTGATTCTGAGGAATAAGAATTAATTTCACTTGATCGAGAATGAGTGAATGATTGTAATGCACTAAAGAAACCAGAGCTTAACACTGGATCAACATTGTTTGAAGTACTATTTGGTGCGAAATGAAATATGTTAACTCCATCTTCGATTACAAATATCTCCTTCAACACTGCTAAATGGAATAATATGAAATTTACTTAATTAGTTTTTCATTAAGATCGATTGAATTTTATTGATCTACTAAATACAGATTATAGGCTGATTTGGTAATATTTGAAACCTTTATCGATTATTCCAAAACCATCTGTTCTTGATAAATGGTGAATTCATTACTTTTAGCTGTATATTGTCTGATTATCATTGTTTGAGATAGTTTAGGATTTGAGACATATATCTGGATTTTGAAAAATAAATCATCGAATAAGTTCATTAAAAATGTTGAAAATTGATTCACAAGTTTCGCGCAAATCTGTTCATCACGCCAAATTTGGGGATCTCCCTTAATTACATTGATTGAGTTGTCCTGTTCCATCCTCCACTTTGTAGTTTCCGATAAATACATGAATTCCTCAAGAAAATCATCTGTATCGATATAACCGTGTATATTGAGTGGCAATTTGATATGATCCTCACCTCTTGCAGATCCCTTACTGAATGTGACTTTACTATCAGATTTATAAAATGATATATGACAATTATCAGTCTCTAAGATTACGAAATTATAATCTTCGCCTAGATTAAGTTGCTTAACAAAATTCCCTATTGCTTTGTCAAGCTCTACAATTTCATTTGCAAATGATTTTTTAATTTCGGTTTCTGATCTGCGAAAAATTGATTTTTTTCTTTGTACATCATAAATACTGAGAAATTCAACCTTGTGTAACTTAAATAAATTATCTGCTACTTCATTTTGAGTTTTTTGAGTAGTTGAAAGGTGCAATAATTTATCAATTCTTTTCTTGATTTTAACTCCTTCACGCGTATTACTTACATCGACATTCATTTCAAACATGATTTTAGATTTCGAGAAAACCTTATCTATTCTATATAACATGGTTTCTGCATATGATTCATCTGTTTTACTTGAAAATATTGCAACAAGGTTCTTGTTCGTATCTTGAATTTTCTTAAAAAACACTATTTCAGTTTCTGAAGTATAAGAGTTAATTTGACTCGATCTAGAGTGGCTGGTGAATGATTGTAGTGCGCTCAAGAATCCTGAAGTTAGAACAGGATCCACATTATTGGTAGAGTCATTTGTAGCATAGTGAAATATATTGATTCCATCTTCAATTACAAATATTTCCTTCAACACAGCTAATTAGATTTTGTGGAAAACAACTTAATTAGTTTGTTATTAAGATCGATTGAATTCAATCAATCATAAATTATTACAGCGATCAGAGTGTCATTTACCATTTGTATGATTTTTCGTCAATCAATAAAATACCTTTTTATTCATTTCTTGTTGAATTAAGTAATTGTACTTTCTCAAAAGAAAAGTCATAATATACCTTAAAGTCCCAGTCATGCTGTAGAAATATCAGTTGATAAAAATGAACTCTAATTACGATCATCAACAAGAAAAAAATAAATTTTACATAAGTTTGATACTAACAGTTTTGATATATGGATCGATCCTATTAGGAATTACATTTACAAATCCGTTCCTAATCATATTTGGTTTTACGGTCATTTTGTTCATGATATTCTACACAATCTTTATTCGGCTAATCGATGAATTAATTCCTCCAGCTAAAACTGAGTGAATTCGTTGTAACTAGTATCTGAATGGTTTAACGCACAAAGCTGTTGATGACTTTGTTGAAAGCTTAAATTATAAAATAGAAGATTAATGTTGCAGTTAAACTAACAATAAAAGATTGTAAAAAAATAATCCTAACTCTTCTCAAATCTTTTTTGTGATTTTCAAGATTCTTAATTCTTTGGCGATTGGTTTTTCTCCAAAATTAACTACTGATAAATACCCAAAAGTAACACAGAATTTATTCCTCACTTGAAGATAGGTAACCATAGTAATGAAAAGAGGGACGAAAATAAACAATTTCCAAAGTTGAGATAACTCAAGAAATATTAGTAAAATAAAAGAAATAATTGTTCCTAACAAAGAAATATAGAAATTATGTTTCCTCTTAGCAATCTCACTTGGTCCAATATTACAAACTCCTGCTTGATATTCAGTGTTTATCGATATCAAATTTTCCATAATCTCGTATCAACCATATTGATTTAAACTATTTGAAAAGTAATCTAGAAAGGTTTCCCATCAGTTATCAATGTAATTCTATATTTTTTTTGTCATTATCACATTATCTAATCAAAAAGGTCTTCTGAAACGGCATCTTGTAAGATTTAGATTGAAGTGTACTGTTAAAGCATGTTCCAATTTGGCTTTAATCAAATATTGGGGCAATGTTGATCCATATTGGCACATACCAACAAATGACAGTATAAGCGTAAGTCTAGGATCTCTACAAAGTACAACAACACTAGAATTTGGAACCGATTATTCAGATGAGTGTTATCTGAATGAGAAATTAATATCTGACGAAGGGTACGATCGAATTAAATTCCTACTAGAACACTTTCGGAAATTCACTGATTTTCATGATCCGATATTTATGCGATCAATGAACAATTTCCCAACAGCTGCTGGAATTGCATCTTCTGCTTCAGGATTTGGAGCACTAGCACATGCCTTGTACGAGGCAAGTGGCCTCAAGTATTCGGAAAAAGATGTATCAAAATTAGCAAGACTTGGAAGTGGAAGTGCAGCTCGAACAATTTATCCGGGTTATGCTCACTGGATAAAAGGTACCGATCATCATTCAAGTTTTGCTATCAAAATAAAAGAACCCGATGAGATGAGGGTAATCGTATCCATCACAGAAAAATCAGCAAAACCTGTAAGCAGTTTTGAAGCAATGGAACTATCAAAGGACCTCTCACCATTCTTCGTTCAAAAAGCAGAACATTCAACCACACATATCCCTAAAATGATACAAGCTCTGGCTAATGATGATTTTTCAACAATCGGTGATATAGCTCAAAAAGAAGCAAACAATCTTCACGCAGTGATTAACACAACCGGTTTAGGAATATCGTATTGGAATGTGGGGACGCTCGAAATTATGAAATTTGTAAATAGATTACGAGAATCTGGAACTGAAGCATACTATACAATAGATGCTGGTCCTCAAGTGAAAATTTTATGTTTACCAAAAGATGAGAAGGGTATAATACAGGAATTAGAAGAATTACAATATATCAAGGATATAATATCCTCGAAAGTAGGTTATGGTTCTCAGGTAGTTACCTCCCATCTGTTCTGAACTGGAAGTCAGTTTTAATTACCTCCCTTCCTAGCTTTTTATAGTTTCAGAGAATAATAACTAAGATTGATTTCTTCTGTTCAAGATTCATTAACTAATTTTCCCTTGACAATCTCTAAAATAGATATTCAATGCCCAGTGATAAAAAAGATAATGCATCAGACAACCTATCAAATAGAATCTACCTCATTTTTCAGCCTTGAAAAAGCAAATCAATACTTAT
Organism: Candidatus Heimdallarchaeota archaeon; assembly: GCA_021399405.1. Next base: position 10,199 of record JAAFKL010000323.1, read on the forward strand.
TTACTAAGTTGACTTTGCGTCTACAGTATCCAACCTCAAAATTTGATGTCGTTAATTTAGTTCTTACCCTAATTGATGATACAACTCTTGAATATACTATTCCTTTAAGATATCGGGATGAGTTATTTGATTTTCTACATAATCTCTACTACAGCCATGGAGTAAATATTATCACTTATTATGGAATGATGTCATTACAAGATAAATTTCACCAAGCAATGATTTCAGGAATTTCTCCATTCTCATTTACTTTGATTAGGGATATAGAAACCCGAGTTCAAGGTATGGCTACAAATTAACAAACGGAGGAATCGCTTTATTTTTACGCTGGACTCATTTCCAGTTCTAATGAATCATCTTCTGGGATAGTTAATATTTCACTTCGTGGATATCGAAGTTTAAAGACAATTATGAACATCACAGACTGAAATACTCCTGTTAAAAAGAATGGACTGGCTTCACCTATAAAACTATAATCACCTATTATTATTCGTTTTCCCTCCATGAATTGATACAAATATGAACCAGCTATTGGTCCGAAAATTGCTCCAATATTAAAAAATGTTTGAACTCGTCCAAAAACCGTTCCCCTTTCCTTAGGTAAGACTACATCGGCTTGTAAAGCTCGGAAATTTGGCATAAACAATCCGTTTCCAATTGCCCTTATCCAGAAAAATCCGGCTGCCATTAACACTGTACTCGCAAATCCAAGAATTCCAGTGAAAAATACCATAATTGGTAAACCTATTAGCATAGGTGATCGACGACCAATACGGTCCCCCATAGCTCCAGAAGGAACTGACATAAGTGCCATGATACCTCCGGAAATGCCTAAAATTAATCCTACCAAAGCTTCATCAAAGTTATGTACATCGACAAAAAATATAGTAAAAATTGGGATAATAAACCCAATACCAACACCATTGAAAAAAGCCATGGTGTAATATTTTCTATACTCAGATCTGGGATCGTCTAATTTTTGTTTTACAACTTTAGTAATATCCGTTGATATTTGCTCCTTTTTATCATAATATTCTGGATCAAAATCACGAATTTTCAGAGTTATAACAATAAATGCGATCAGGGCCATAAATGCTGTCACGTAGAATGTAGATCGGAGTGCATCTAAATCAGATGCCCCAAATTGCTTTGTTACCCAAAAAGCTCCGGAACCGAGCATCGGTCCGACGAAAAAACCCAAGGCAAAGCTTGTTGTGTACATTCCTGTCGCCTCTCCTACTTTATCTCTTGGAACAATGTCTACTAGGTATGCCATAGCTGTGGGCCAAACGATTCCCACTGCGGCACCCTCTACAACCCTCAAAATTAGCAGAGTCTCCCAATTCGGAGAGAAAGCCATTGCAAAGGTACTGACTCCATAGAGCGCAGTTCCCCAAATCATGACCTTCCTTCGTCCTATTCTATCGGAGTAAGCACCTGCGACAGAAGACATAACTGCTCTACCTATCGTAAATGCAGCAATGATGATTCCAATGATGCCAATAGTTGCACCTAGATCTCTTGCATATAATGGCATAAACGGGATCAATACACCAAATCCAAAATTAAGGACTAACGAGGTCCCCACCAATATGATGACTTCGTTCTTGGTATCTCCGTATCTATCGAAATAACCAAGGATACGCACATATGTTTTGTAATCTCTAATATAATAAGACTATACAATGAGTCTATTTCTAATTTGCAAGATTAAAAACTATAGATTTGTTGTACCCTAATTATTTCTTGGTATAGGATTTGTACAAATAAAATATCGAAGATTTAAGCTTTGATCGCACACATAATAGTAAGATTTGAAAATCCGAAATTGAATAACAGATTAGATGAAATCAAGGAAGACTATAATGGTTGTAATGAGTGTAAACGCCCTTTATAGTTTTATCTACATTTTTTCATTAGTAATAACCTCAATCGTAAATGGGGAACTTCCTTTTGAAGAACATAATTTAAGCCAAATTGCTGGAATTGTCTTCATTTTCTCAATAGGTATACTGACAGGTGGATTATTTCTTAGTTATTTTTTCCCAGAAGTTAGAGAAAAAATTCATGGAAGTAAAATTTCATCTAATCCAACTTCATTAGAGGTTTTGTTGTACATTAGTTCAGATGATGAGATTAAGATAATTGAAAGTATTCAATCATTAGCTCCCAAAGCATATAAATTCGAGGTAGCACGTGAATCTGGTTTGTCTCGGATGAAAGTTCATAGAATACTTATGAGGATGAGTGAACGTGGGATTGTTCGAATAGTAAAAGATGGAAGATATTCTCAAATTTACCTTACTGATTGGATTAAATAATTTGGAATATGGCAATGATTTGGATTATCGATCTAGGATGTCTCAAATTCAACCAATCATTTAATTAAATACAAATTTATTTTCTTAACTGCTTTTAATTTTTGTTGAATTAATTTAGCCAAATCTTCAATGTTGAAAATTCTTTGGAATGCGTATTATGCTCATAATACGCACTTGATTTGTTTATTTGTATTCCTTAACCATTTTCTCTAAATATCTTTGAATTTCTACCTGCTCAAGTCTTTGTTTAATGGTAGATTCAATTGATGCAAACTCCTGCCATTTAACGACTAATTGTTCTAATTGTCGCAACTCATATTCAATCTTATTTTGTAATAAAACAAATTTTTCTGTCTGAGCTTTTGTTTTCGCATTTTCTAAAATACTATTAGCCTTATCAATATTTTTTGTGATTAACGAGATTTTGGACTCAAGTATTGACAATTCCCCTGAGAGAAGTTTGCTTCCATTATCTTCAGCTTGTTTTTTCAATTGCTCTATTAAGGTGTTGGCTTCTTCGAGTATAACATCTTCTTCAAAATCGGCATACTCTTCCAGCAATAATTGAATTAGGAGTATTTTAGAGATATTTTGGAATTCAAACCATAGATTATTAGTGTTAATCAATTGTTCAATGATATTTTGAGCCTGAACTTTTGATTTTCTGCGGTTTTGCTTCATTAATAGTAGAGCATCCATTAGGTTGCTAGTTTGTCGATAAAATATTTCCTTCGGATTTTCTTCAGATAGGTCCTTTAGTTTTTCTTGTAACTCACCAGTTTTTTTTGAGTTATCAGTTAAAAGATATAAATAAAATAATCTGAAACTATACAAACTCAAATACATGGGTATTGTCATTATTACTTGATCATTTAGACTTTCCTCGTAATATTTGATTGCTATTTCTGATTCGCCTAATTCTGAATAAGTCGCCCCAAGGTTTGCATAGGTCCCCCCTATTGCATATGAAATCTTATTGTCAATCATGATTCTTCTTGATTTTTCTAAATATTCCAGCGAATCTCCTAATTTACCAAGATTTCTATATATTTCACCCATATTAATATAAATTAATGCCAATACAAACTTCGAGGAGAAATATTTATCATGATATTCAGCTATTAACTCCTCTGCATCAAGGTGAAATTTCAATCCTATCTCGAATTGATAACTGGTAAAATAAACGATTGATTTCATCATTAGAAATACGGCTTTCCAAAAATAATGATAATCATCCACCTGTATTTCTTCAATGTAAATTTCAATTGACTCCATCATGGGTTTCAATTCTGTTATATTGCCTCTGAAAAAAGAAAGTGTCATATGGAGTGTATCACAGATGAATAGTCGAGATTTCATATTTTTGACAGTAGCACTATCTAGAAGATCATTTAATAGAGAATCAGCCTTTTCAAACTCACCATTAAATGTCAATAAAAATACTTTTTCAAATTCAAGTTCAGCTGAAAATTCTTCCTTTGTACATCTCTCTATCATCTGATGGGCCCCATCATAATCACCCTGTATCATAGTTTTGCGAATTTCATCTACTTCTCTGGCAATAAGGTTGTAATCTAATTTCACCGATTGATTATAGTAGTCCAAATTTTAAGCGTTTACCATTATTGACACTTTTTTTAGTCTAGAGTGCTCATTTTTTTCCAAGTGCGGATTATCATCCTAATACGCAATTCGAATACTTCTCAAACTCGAATATCATTAATCAAGAATGTGTTTAAACATTAGATATTTAATTGAATTAGAGACAGACAAGCTAGATCGATCTTATTGAATATCTTTTCTGTTAAATTGAATTAGACTGATCGTTACAAATGATATCGCATAAATTGATAATACAATGAAAGATTCCAGAATCACATCCCATTTTACGGAATCATATAATAAGCTCCAGATCATTCTTTTAATTGCTGGTGATAGTAAATATTTCACGAACCCACCTTCCACAACTCCACCCATTATCTCTGTGA
>JAAFKL010000324.1 GCA_021399405.1 Candidatus Heimdallarchaeota archaeon
ATAACAGAACAAATATTTAATATTGCTATTGTATTTGCGGTTTCTGGTGCAAGTATCATCCTTGCAGGATTTGGAACCAGAAAATTTATGGGTAAACTGGCAAGTATCGCTGCTGGTTCACTATTTTTCCTGTCGGCATATCAGGCATATCTTACCTCTATCGATCCAAACCTTGTTGCATGGAACCAGATAATATATAATGGTCCATTTTTCTATCTGCCTGCAATGCTCGTTGGATTAACTATTGCGATATCATATTTGTTAGGTTTCCTTGAGGATTAGATAGGATTATAATCAAAATTAAATTAAATTCAGATACCAACGACAACATAATGACTACTAACTCTAGTAATTTTGAATCCTTACTCAGTGATTTGCATAAAGAAAAATATGAGTTCATTTCAGATATAATTGAGAATGAAAGAAGAGTTGTACGTCTCAAAAAATATACTATTCAAGTTACCCTGATACTGACTCACATTATTTCCTTTGATGCATTCGCGGAGTTATCTGGAGGTATTTATGAACTTGGGGATCTTCATTCTCTTACACGGAGGATGCTCAATATAAAAAAACTCTGCTTGTCTTATGAAGCAAGGGAGATGAATACAACGGAGAGATTGTATCCAGCAGATAGAAGAGGAGAGAATACAACCACCTCAGGATTGTGATCACTTCTTTGGGATGCTAAAACTTACTTTAGTGATATCATTAGATTCAAATGAAATCGATCCATGAACTAGAGATATTAATTTCTCAAGGTTAGTCAATCCCAAACCAAGTTGATTTTTCTTGTTGGTGTAATATTCTGTAGCCAATTTATCCTCGTCAAGTCCAGAAAATCCCTTTCCATTGTCTATGAGGGTGAATATGTTATATTTATCATCTTCCTCAATTCTGAAATCAGCAATTGTTGTTTCATTGAGAGATGCCTGCAATGCATTGGTAAAAATTATGTAAATACACCTGATGAAACTACTTTTTTCCATCCCAATAATCCGATCCGGGGGAATGTTGCTTATAAAAATTAAATTATGATCAATCTGGTGTCTAACAATTTCGATTGCTTGACTAATAGAGCTGTTTAATTCAACCTCTCCAACCACCTCATCTGGTTTCCATTCATTTTCTGTTCTAACACTTTCAATTAGCTCTTTTATGTGTGTCGAGGTTTTCAGGGTACTTTGTACAATCTGATTAACTGTTTTATTGTCACTTGTGGTAATTCTTCCATCTCGGAGTTCATCATTCAAATATCCCATATTGATGAGAATTACAGTGAGCAAATTTGAGAGATCATGGGAATATTTTCGTACTATTATTTTTTTATAATCCATTTTTGTCTGATTATGTAATTCATCTAATAACCTTGCTAGTTCTTTTTTAGACATGGTATTAGCCATATGCCTTACAAATTTATACTCATCATTATTTTTTGAGACATACCACATGTATTCTTTTGCATCTATCCAGTTGTACATCATTAGCTTTTCACTTTCAAACTCAATCATTTCTTTGAGATCACTAGTATATTTCATTTTCAACTGTGAAATTATTTCATTGATTGTCCCTTCATCAATTTCATGTCTATCTGTTAGAATAAATTTTGAGCTGAGGGTAAAAGAACCATTCATGATTGATACAAATAGTATTCAGAAATTGATACAAATAAATGCTTTTGATGGCTAAAAGTATTTTGTGTACTCGGAGCTTCGTTGATCTTTATTTTTCAGCAATGAGATAGTAAGTTGGATTTCTTATCCAATTCATCTCTGTTATCTTAAAGCCAACATTTTTCACCATCAGAGCTAATTTATTCGGTGTATGGAAAGTTGACCCCATCATAGTAACTCTTTCCATCGATTGGATCAAGAACCCAAATTTTGTTTTTGGATGAATCTCCTCAATTGCCAGACAACCGCCTGGTTTCATCACCCTGTAAATCTCTGTGAGCCCCTCTTCCTGTTTTTGCCAATGGTGTAGAGAATCAGATACAACTACGTGATCAAAATATTTATCCTCAAATGGAAGGCTTTCCGCAGTTCCCAATTTGTATTTAATTTGGTTCTTGTATGATTTATGAGCTTGGTACAACATTTGCTTTGAGGGATCTACCAGCCAAACTTGTTTAACTTTATCAATAAAATATGCGGCAAACCTACCAGTTCCTCCACCCACCTCCAATAACCTACCTTGCTTCTTTAATTTGCAATTATTCATTATTTCTTTGGGATATCTCTGTTTGATTATTAGATTATAGATGGGTGCAAGAATGTCAAAATGAGCTTTCAACAAGTTGAACACAGTTTATATTGATTAAAACCTATAGAAAATAATAGGAAATATTGACTAGATTTTATCATAAAATGCTAGGTAATAATTTAATCATTTAGAATTTTTTTATATGAAAGAAATTTTATCTCATCTGTGGTATTTATAGCAATAGGGTCCAAAAATCCGGCAAAAATCCGTGGAGTAACTGCAGCGGCAAAATCCTACTGGGATGAATTTGAGATCCTCTCATATGATGCTATGTCTGGTGTATCAGACATGCCCTCCTCTAGAAAAGAAATTAGAGAGGGTGCAAAAAATCGTGCTTTAGATACCCTGAATTGGTTAAGGCAGAAGGAAGTAAATGATCATCTAAGCCTTGCAATTGGAAATGAGGCCGGAGCAGCAAAAATTGAAGGTGACTGGTATATTTTCTCCTGTAGTTTAATTACAGATGGGAAAATTGATAGCTGGTGTGGTGAAACTTTATTTAAATTACCTAGGATTATGGCAAAAGGAATAAAGGAAGGAGATGTGGAATTGGGACAATTTGCAGATGAATTATTAGGGACTGATAATATTAAGCAGAAGAAAGGCACAATTGCCGTGCTAACTAATAATATAGTTAGTCGGGAGGATCTTATATCATTTAATATTAGAATTGGGTTTGGTCCCTGGGTAAATAATTTTGATTATACCTAGTACCTTGTTAAAAATAAAATATAATCTATATTCTGTTGATGTAACAGAATTCATTTCAATAATGTGTAGTATTGATATATATTGCAATACGAGACAGATGTGGGGTTGTCAGCACACATAGTTATTTGGTATTTTGATGATATGGATGGTCAGAAAAGAATCACCACTAC
>JAAFKL010000325.1 GCA_021399405.1 Candidatus Heimdallarchaeota archaeon
CTTGGTACATTTACTTTTAAATTCTTCAATTCATATCCAAGTACAAAACCACTTGGATTTTCTAGTCTAGGTGCACCAGTGTGTAATACTGTTAGTTCCTCTGTAACAAAAATTGAACCCCATGGATCAACCTTGAGATGTCTCTTTGCATGTGTATACACATAAGGCACTGTCACTTGCAATGGATCTGCAGCTCCAGCATCCGAGGAGAAAACAATTTCTGTTAAATCAAAATTTTCTTTGAAGCCTTCTAATTCATCGAATGGGGTGGATGTGAAATTTCTCCATTCCAATATATTTCCACTAGCATCTCTTCGAGCCGGCCATTCAGCATTAGCATAACTTATCTTGGTCATGTTTTGAGTTAAAAATGTATCAAGATCTTGATCCAATACTGCTCCCATTTGTCCATATTCAACTGATAGATTGGGAAAATTAGGAAATACTGGCACTATAACTTTACCAACCTGTACTTCGTTTACAGATTCCCATTGAATGGCACCAACAAGTTTCATTCTCACAGTAATGTGAATTGATTCTTGTTCATCAGAAACTGCAGTGTCATTTTCTTTTATATCAATGAAATAGGTTGTTGCATTTAGACCAACGAATTTACTATAAGTTCTAGCGTTTTCATCTTGATCAATAGCAACTGCTGTGTCAACTTGGGACCAAATTTCTACTTCTTGAGCATACTGATCAAATATAGTAGGTAGAGTATAATTTAACGTTGAAATTGTAGTCAAATTATCGTGGATTTGCAATGTTATTTGATCTTCATATTCTATCTGTGATGATGCTTTTATTGTAATATTTCTCTGAACATTTGTAATAGATGCATTCAGTTCGATCATTTCAGGGTGCCCAACACCTTGATTTGTCTGTATTTGAGAATTTCTCAAATTTTGAGCACCTGAATTTAACTCATCAGCCTCAGTTTGAGGCGGTACAATCAATATTAATACTGATATTATGAATAAAGTAATTAGTATTTTGCTTTTTTGCACTTGCAAACCCCTTATTTATCGATTCAACGATGAACTCGCGGCCCTCAAAACATTTAAAGTTCTTTCGAGATGGTACGCGATATATTGTAACAATAATACCTATTAGTAAAAAGATTCGATCGTGACTCTAACCACAACAAATTCCAAATAAAAAATGAACGCAAAACATAGAAAAAGATTAATTAGATCTTCTCTACATTAATATTATTTGTTTGTTCACAATGAGGGCATATTTCCGTATAACTACCAGGGCTTGTAGTGGCAGGAAGGAGTTTTCTTGCACATTTACAGACATAACCCTTTAACTTGGCTGGATTTCCAGCTACAAATCCATTTGCCGGCACATCTCCTATTACCACTGAACCTGCTGCAATTAGTGCAAGTGGTCCAATTGTTATTCCACAGAGGATCGTTGCGTTAGCACCTATACTAACTCCATCTTTGATGATAGTTTTACAAATCTCCCATGAACCAGACGCTCTTGGATAAAGATCATTTGTAAATGCTACATGTGGACCAATAAATACATCATTTCCTATAGTAACCCCATTATAGACGGAAACAAGATTTTGAATCTTGACGTTATTCCCAATTATTACTCCTGTATCGACGTAACTACTTTTACCAAGAATGACATTGCGTCCTAATTTAGCACCTTTACGTACGTGAGCAAAGTGCCATATCTTGCATCCTTCTTCAAGTGATGATCCTTCATCCACTACGGCTGTTTCATGTATAAATACAGAATTCAATATTTAGATAAGTACTATAAAGCAATAAGAATAAACCCATTGAATGGTATATATTTGATTATCAAATCTCTTGTAGCAATAAATCTCAAATGATTATCTTCCCATTTGTACCGACTTGTTGTTATCGATTTCGTTTTTGAGTAGATTGAATATATTTTCAATATTCATACCAGTTAGAGCGGAAGTTTCAATATAACCAACATCAAACCCTGACCATTTACTTAATTCTTTGGCGTAATTTTGGCCTTCATCAGGACTAATTTCATCTGGATTACTATTGGTTCTCAGATCATTTTTGTTTCCGACTAAGATTAGGGGAATTAAATAATCCAGATTGGAAACAACTTCGTTTAACCATTTTGCACAATTATAGAATGTCTCTCTTGATGTAATGTCGAAAACCAATATAATTCCTTCGGCTCCACCGTAATAACTTGCTCTTACACTTTGATACACTGGTTGTCCAGCTAAATCCCAAATTTGCATAACATCTTTATCTAATCTTTTAATTGCAAAATCTGCACCCAAGGTCACCATGTAGTTTCCCTTGAATCCCTCTCCCATATATTGCTTGCGGATTGAAGTTTTACCCACCCTGGGGTCTCCTATCAAGATTATTTTGTATGCCATTCGACCTTGACTAATTTTTAATCCCTATGTCGATTCAATTCCAATGAAAAATAAATAATTCGATCGATCAGTAGTAATTGTTGTAATAATTGAATCTTGTGAGGCAGTTGATAATTAAGTACAAAGCAAAAATAGAATAACTATCATCGCTTGTTGCTTCACGTGAGTGAAATTTTATATAATTTCACAAATTTAGTTTCAGTTGTTTAAATACGATATCGAATACCCCTATTTGAGACAATCGAAAGATTGTATATCATTCTTACTACCTTTAGTAGCTAAAGGTGTGAGAGGACTAGGTAAGCACCCACCTGTCATTTCTTCCACTGGAAGATCTACGGAATTGCTGGAAACGTACCGAAATGTCATAATGACTGTCCTACCCTGTTTTCAAAAACAGGAACGCTGGTACTCAGTTCACAGACTGAAAATGATCAATCAGTGGTTAAAGATCACGGAAAAACTGACTTTGTTGACTCCAGTAGGATGAGAAGCAGAAGGAAGCACCGTTTTTTACTAAAAAACAGAACCTATTTCAACAGAACCTTTGTTGTGTGAAAACAAGGAAGAGATGTGATGGCGATATCAGATATAGGGTTGCTGAACGTGAATTTCTAATAATTGCAAGATTATATAAGAAATTGATCATAGTCTATAAAATTACAAACTCTCCTTCCATGCATTTTAGATTTTTGATGATAAGTTGTATGAAAATTTCTAGAATAGAATATCTTCGATAAAAGTGAAAAAAAGTTAGATCTTAGAATTAGTACAACCAAAAATATTCAAAAGGTTAAGAAAGAAACAGTGTTTGGTCATTACTGTGGGAAGTATCAGATTACAAGGATTTCTTCAAATTCCAAACCTTGAGGACATTAAGAAGACACCCAATGATCCATACGATTTTCCTACAGGTGGACGAGTTCACGCAGCCAAGTTCATGCTCATTTTTGATGAGTTGACTCATAGTGAAGCTCCCTCCAAAGAAAAAATTATTGAAGAATTTGATGGACATTCTTTACATAGTACCATCTTGCAATTAACAATAAATGATTTAGCAGATTTCTGTAGACATGTAATCCTAGCCAACAAAAGTGCGATCGGTTGGGAAAATGTAGATGAACTATTATTAAAACTGGATAAAAAATATATCCCATACTGGAAGATGCCTAATTTCACATTTGGACAGGGTTTTAAGGAATTATTTAGACAATTAATTAACTGGGAGCTGCCTGATAAAATTGATTTTATCGGGGAAAAACTCACCAATACAAGGGATCAAAAATTATTCGCTGAGATAAATGAAAGGTTCTCATCCAAAATCCAAGTTTGGAATTTCATGGATCTTTGGTCGCTCTATAACTTTATCATATCTCTTCAAAATAATAATATAGAACTGAAAGAAAATGCAAAGTTAAATCAGATCAGAGGGAACCTCACAAGCCTATTCCAAAATTTATTAAAAGATCGAAAATTCCCAATTACTCAACGAGTCGCTCTTGGATTATTATTCACTAAAGCATTTGTAGAAATTGGTTCAGAGCAAGTACTTAGAGCAGAAGAGGTCCTAGATAAAATATCTAGGGAAGTTGATCGACTTAGTGATGTCGAAATCCTTTCATTCAGATATATTTTTGGTGCTGGTTACTCTATGATCGGTGCTCATGTGTTCCAATCAAATTCTGACTTTATTACTCGTAGACGATTATTATCAAGGTTAATCTCTAATTTCTTAAATCCCCCAGATTTGTCTCTTAATGAATGGTTTAAACAATTAATTAAGCAGGATATGGATCCTAGAGTAATTATTTTCATTGTTGATGGATATGCAAAATTACTTGATATTCTTTTTGAGCATTATCTAGAATTTCCAGTGGGTAACACAAAGGAAGAGTTGTTTAATTTAGTAAAGACGCTGTCCAAAGATATTCTAGATACAATAAATGCTTGTTTAATATCAAATTTCAACCTTGATATAAATAATCAAACTAATTTAAAGGATTATCTAGAAGATTTACTTAGTAGAGATGCATTGAAAACAAGCCGAGCTAGTTTATTAGCCACAATTTATACAACTACAAAATATTATCTTCGCCTTGAAATGGAGTTGACTCCAAAGAAACGAACCTACTTAGAACTTTCTAAGTTAATCGCAAATGAGATCTTCTCTGAACAGGAAGCACTTGTTTTCGAATTAGATTTCCTATTATACTTTGATGAATATCCATTCCAACAAATTTTGATCAAAATTGAGGAAGAAATCGTTCATTCATCATCAATTATTCTATCAGAGGCGTTTGAAAATGAAATCATTCAAAAAATAAGTCAAATGATGGATTATTTCATGACATCGACTACTATAACTGGCTATATAGTAAAAGAAAATTATGAGATTGTTCTATATTTTGCTAGTGAGTGGTTGCAGTATTTTCAACTTTCAAAGCATATCTATAGTGAAGCCCTAATGGTTATTGCTCCAATTATTTCAATATGCTTTGTTCAAATAGCAAGGGCTTATTTTGAAAACAATCAAGTTGTAAAAGCATTTTTCACTTACCTAAACATGCATTATTTTGTGGAACTTTTTATTGATGAAATTAAGAGATCTGCTACTTGGCAATCAGGATCTGGCGAAAAAGCAAAAGATAGAGATGATATAAGCAACAGATTTAATCAATTGATTAAGGATTGGAATTTCCAAGAATTATTGAATATGAAAAATATTAAGGAAATTGTTATTGACATTGAGCTATCCTTGAATAAAGTTGCCACGCATAGTGGATCCTCTTCCCTTTCAGGAATGCTCGAGGATGATCTAATATTTGGATATATGGACCTAACTCAGAATTTGGAAAACTTCATGGCAGTAGATATCGATACTGCAATTGAAAAATCCGTGTTTGATCAACTTCATGAATTTGCAATCTATCAGCGTCCTACTCCTTCTGCAACCTATCGAAATATGCGAATGGGGCAAATACTTGGTGTCAGTGAATTTAAAGAACTCCCATTCCCTATAATAAGGAATGTACACGATGTAGCAATTGCTGTTAGTATGTTCCCATTAGAATTAACTTTACCTACATTTTCAAAGGAATCCAAACTTTATCAAAGTTTTACCGGTATATTTTCCTCAGAACAAAATGATAAATCTGATGAAGACAAGAATTCTGTTTCCGAGGTGAACGAACCAGTTGAAAATGTAAAAAAAGAACCACCTATTGCAAAACCAATGGGAAGCAAAATCAAAAAAATAATTGAAACACCAACGGATGATCCCATTGAAAGTAAAATGGAAGAATCAGTTGAAACACCAATTGATGATCCCATCGAAAGTAAGGTGGAAGAATCAGTTGAAACACCAACGGATGATCCCATCGAAAGCAAAGTGGAATTAGTAGAGTCAGAAACGGATACGATTAAAGAAGAATTAATTACACAAAAAATCGATGAAGACCTAGATAAAAAAAATGACAACTGAAAATATCAAGTTATCAATTCGCTTTTTTGCACTATTAAGAGAAATTGTTGGAACATCAAAAATATCTATTAATACCAATAAAGGAAATTCAATTATTGACATTATTGAATACTTAACCTCCGAATACCAAGAGTTGAAGGAACATTTGTATACCGATGGATCAATTAATTCACAATTCATCTATATCCTAAATGGTGAAAATATAACCTCATTAGAGGAAATCCTTACCAATTCTGACGAACTAGCGATACTCCCTCCATCAGGAGGCGGATAGATAAGTCACTGTCCACCTAAATGTTTAAAAAGTTTGAAACATATATAATCTTGGAGGAAAAGATTTTGTATCCAGGTGAGTACCAAATGGTACACTTCAGCTAAAACAAATCTTCAGATTGGTTTATACCATATCATTTTTCTTTTTTCCTTATTACCTATTCTAGAGAAACTAAATACAAAGTTCAGTTCTATTTTAATTGCTAATTCTACCATAGGTAATGTAAACCAAATAAATACAACTAAAATAGGTGATTATATTGAGTGAAAGATATATTGTAACATCAGCATTACCGTACATAAATGGAGTAAAACATTTAGGTAATTTGATTGGATCACTACTACCTGCAGATGTTTATACACGATACCTAAAATTACAAGATAAGGACGTTATATACATTTGTGGTACTGATGATCATGGTACCCCTGCAGAGCTTTCAGCATTAGCGGCCGGGCTTCCAGTAGATGAATACTGTGAAAAATTGTACAAAGTACAAAAACAAATTTATGAGGATTTTGGCTTAAATTTCGATTATTTTGGTAGGACTTCTGACCAAGAAAATCACGAAATTACCCAAGAAATTTTTATGGGTCTTTATGAAAACGGCTATATTAGTGAAAAATTCAGCACACAGTTATATTCGTTAACTGATGAACGTTATCTTCCAGATCGTTATGTAATTGGACAGTGTCCTAATTGTGGATATGAAGGTGCTAGAGGTGACCAATGTGAAAATTGTACAAAATTACTTGATCCAACAGATTTAATCAATCCAAGATCTGCTATTTCCGGAAGTACAGAAATTGAACAAAGAGAAGTCAGACACCTTTACATTGATTTACCTAAGTTACAATCTAAAGTAGAAACTTGGATTAATACCCAGGATCACTGGTCAGTTACATCATTATCTATTGCCAAAAAATGGTTACGGGAAGGCTTGAAAGAACGATCGATAACAAGAAATTTAGATTGGGGTATAGATGTTCCACTGAAAGGGTTTGAAGATGTAAAATTCTATGTATGGTTTGATGCACCAATTGGCTATATATCAATTACTAAGAAATGGGCTAAACTAATTAAAAACCCTAAAAAATTTCAATACTATTGGAAATCCCCAAAAACAAAATTAATTCAATTCATGGGCATAGATAACGTTCCATTTCACAGTTTAACTTTCCCATCTTCGATCATAGGATCAGATCTAGGTTATCCATTAGTTCACAATTTGAAAGGTTTTCAATGGTTAAATTATGAGAAAGGGAAATTTTCTACAAGTCAAAACCGTGGAGTTTTTACCGATACAGCTCTTGAACTATACCCTGCTGATTACTGGAGATACTATCTACTACTGATTGCTCCCGAACGACAAGATACTGATTTCCAATGGAAAGGTTTTCAATCCGCTGTAAACAATGATCTGAATAATCTTTTAGGTAATCTATTAAATCGCTTTACTACTTTTTGTGACAAATATTTCTCAAGCGTTATTCCAAAATACCAGATTGGTGATTTGGAGAGAGAATTGATCTCTAATGCTGATCAGTTATTAAAAGACTACAAAACAACTTTTGATCAAATTGAATTTCAAAAACCCTTGAAAGCATTACGTAAGTTTTGGCAGGATTGCAATCGTTATTTCCAGCAAAGTGAACCATGGAAATCAACTGATAAAGAACTAGATAAAACTGCTTCTGTGGTTGGTTCAATTGCGCATGCACTGAGAATCATTGCGGTATTATTTGCACCAATTGCACCATCATCAGCTGAGAAAATATATTCTGTCTTGGGTTACCCTGGAAATGAAGTTCATGATGTCAAATGGAATGAAGTTAAGAATTGGGATATATTAATTGGTAATAAAATAGTTAAACTAGATACGAATCTATTCATCAAAATTCCCAATAAGGACATATCTAAACTAGAGGAAACCTATGGTTCTGCCTCCAATGAGGTAAGTAAACCAAAAGTAAAAAAGAAGAAAAAATCAAAAAAAGCTGATGATAATTTGATTGAGTATGATGACTTTGCAAAATTAAAATTAATCACAGCAATTATTCTTAAGGCTGAAAAACATCCAGATGCTGATTCTTTGATTGTTTTAACGGTTGACGATGGAAAAAGACAGGATCGAACTATATGTGCAGGAATCGCAGGAGATTATAATCCAACAAAACTTATAGGTAAACAAATAGTAATCATTGATAATTTGAAACCAAGAAAGCTACGTGGAATTACATCTGAAGGTATGATATTAGCTGCTGAAGACGATGAAGGCATTTCATTATTACAACCCGATCGTAAAGTTTCGACTGGTGTCCAAGTTAGATAAGAAAATTATTTTTATGTCTATGTGAATTTAGTATTGTTCAAAAGTGGATTTCAAATTAATTTCTTTAATTTCATTTATACTAATCTTATCCGCCTCTCAAGGATTAGCAGTTACCCAATACCAAACTTTAGATCAATTTAGCTATAATCTTGAACTTGATCAAAACTATGCTTGGAAAGTAATAGGTGAGGGGAGAGATGTCAATGAGGATATATCCTTTCGGGCAGAAATTAATGTATTAATTACTCAACTCAATCCTATTATGGAATATTCAATAAGTATGAAGCTATTATCCGGTGAGTACCCTCTGCATGTCCCAGTTGATGGTATTTACGGTGGGTGGATCTGGGATAATGAAATTTGGAATTTTCCAAATACTCCTGCCACATTTGGGCAATTAATATATCCCACAGATAATTCATATTGGAATTCACGTTATGATGATATAGTAGACGGAAATTATGTCTTTCAAAGAGATAAAGAGGTTGCAGTATTTGTGCAAGGATTTATTGAATTTACTGGAAGTGCAACTGACCGATATTACGTTGATTCTGAGACGGGGATACTACAAATTTATGAACATAATGCTGATTTAAATTCAAACAGAAATGATGATAAATTCGAATTGTATTTTAGCCTTGAATATCAAGGTGCAAAGGTTACTAATGAAGAAGATAATTTCATTGATATAATGAACTTCACTTTGGCTAGTAATAGAATTGATATGTTTACAACAATATCGTGGGCGGTCATTACAGTTTCTTTAATTGGTGTGATTATTCTTAATATTAGATATTTTGTTGGTCGAACTAAAGATGAGTAATTGCTAACTATATTTCAAATAATAACCACTCAGAAGATCGTTTGATTGACAACTAATTTTAATAAGAAAGAAATCATTTTGAATAGAGAGGAACTAAATGTCAGAAAATATGCAAACCTGTCCATCATGCGGTGAACTTGTCCCAATTGAGTATGTTGTTTGCGTATGGTGTGGTTTTGATTTAACTGCAGAACACATTAGAAGATCCGGTATTAAAATTGGAAGAAATGAGGCTTTTTCACGTATGAAACGTGTAACTATTGATCCAATAAATGCTTTCAAAGAAATAACTCTAATTCCTGATCTTAAGGGTCCAAGGTATATTTTATATTTTATTGGCATAGCGATGACATTAAACATGTTGGCAGTGTTTTCTAAACTCGATGGGTTGGCATTCAATGAAGAAGATCTTCGGTTAATTTTATACACTTTCACCTCGGGTAGGGAAATAAGCATTAAAGTGACAACAATAATTGCTCTTGCATTTTTAGTGATTCAACCTATTTTCCTTTTACTAATATTTAACTACATTTGGAAGGTTGCAACGAGGTTTATCAGTTTTCTTTCCAGAACTGTTGGAGGTACTGGAGATAAAGAAAAAATCAGATCTATTCTTGGATATTCGATGCTTCCAGTTCTATATGGTTGGACAATTGCATGGATATTGCGTCTGCTCAGTGGCTCAACAGAAGTAAGCGATCCTCAAGGATATACTGAAATTGAAGCAGCGATGATAATAGTTTCAAAAGAAGGTATAGGTGCTGTTGCGAATTTCATAATTATCATTTCTTGGGTTTGGGCTGCGGTATTAGCAGTTATAGGTGTCAGCCGTGCGACTCGTTTATCCTATGTCGAGGGTGTAATTGTTGCCGGATTTCCATACATATTATTTATGACGGTGGTAACCTAACTATCATTACTATTCTCAATTTTAACTTTCAATGATAGTGGTAAAGCTAGGCGCTCATCCAAAACATAAATCGTTGTATCATTGGTCCAATTAACAGTTTCATTATCATTCAAGAATTTTCCTTTTATCATTAACTGAGGATCTGCTAATCCAAATGCGTACGCTATCCTGTTCTTTACTTCAGTGATACCATCTTTGTCAAAAACTAATAATTCGGCTGATTTTAGTTTGTAGTTATCTCCACAAATTACACAATTTTTATTTTTAGCTAATTCTATTGTTGTATAATTATTGTTTAGTCCATCATAGACCATATAATTAGATAATGGGGTTCCAATCCCGAGAAGTAATTTTAATGATTCTTGAGACATGAGCCCTCCGATGATTGAGGAAACTGTAGAAACAGCAGGTAATGGGGGCTCTTCTTTCTCATCTTTTTGATCCTTTCGTGCATCACCAAGAGGAGAACAAGCTTGAGCTAATTTTTCTTCTGGGATAAGTGGTTGACATTCAAAACATGGTGTTTCATATGGGATTATCGTCTGAATCTGTCCTAGAAATGC
>JAAFKL010000326.1 GCA_021399405.1 Candidatus Heimdallarchaeota archaeon
ATATATGCCACTTTCAAAGGAATGGTTATTAAATTAGAGCGCCACAGAGCTAATTAAGCATGTACACGAGTGATCCGTAAACGAAGAGGATCATCTACAGTTTTAATCATCCCCATACAGATAGATTATATAATTTGAAAGGATAACAAGAACAGAGAGAAACTGGTAATGCCTTCAAAAAATAATATGTTTGAGAAGTATGTTCAATCACAAGCAGAGAATATTGAACATGTAGAGTTGGAAAAGGAGACTGAAACTGACCATCAGCCGGAAGATAGCAAATCATCCAACAAAATTAAATCAGACAGAAATTCGACTGTGGAAAAACTCGAAAATCAAATTGAAGTATCAACAAACGACCAGGACAATCCCGATACAGAGCAAAAAATAGCTACATCAAAAACAATCAGTTTTGAGTTTCAGACTGCAGCAAAATTGCTTGAATCCAGAAATAATATGGTCAGAATACCTACTGGATGCAAAGCTTTTGACAAGATAATCGGAGGAGGTATTGAGCCCTGCAGTATAACCGAATTTTATGGTGCATATACGACAGGCAAGACGCAAATGTCAATGCAGTTGGCATTCAACACAGCATTACCTGTAAAATTAGGTGGATTGGGAGGGTATGTCGTATATATAGATAGTGAAGGATCATTCAGACCTGAACGGATTACCCAAATGGCTAATGAAAGAGATGTGGAACCAAGGATAATACTTGATAAAATTCTAATTGGGAGAGCTCATAATTCAGATATCCAAATGAAACTTGTTGATGATGTGTTAGGATTGGCTGATGAGAGAGATATCAAATTAGTAATTGTCGATAGTTTAACATCAGCGTTTCGTGCAGAGTATATTGGTAAAGGAGCTTTGATGGAGCGACAACAAAAATTGAGCCAACACATGCGTCAATTATCGAAAGTTGCAGATCTTTTGGGTATCGCAGTGGTGATTACAAATCAAGTTTCTGCAGTAATAGATGGCTTTGAAAATACAGTTGTTCCAGTTGGAGGAAATATAATTGCACATGGTTCAACCCATCGTATACACTTCAAAAAATCACCAAAACGTCAACAAATCCGGATAGCAAACCTAGTAGCGAGTCCATCCTACCCCGATGATAGTGCTGCTTTTGAAATTACACAAGCAGGGATTCAAGATATAAATTTCAAGAGTTTTATTCCCAGTGGTGAAAAAAACTGAAGTTCAAAAGAAGAATTAATACCTATAGGTAAAATTATTTGATTGAAGAATGTCGACTTTTATCCTTGCGGTTTCTGGACCCACAAATGCAGGAAAATCATATTTTACTGATAGACTGAAAATACATGCCCTTGAAAAAGGAATAAAAGTAAGTTCAATTTCTACAGACGAATTTTATCGTGATCTCAGTCACTTAAGCATGGATGAGCGGAACAAAGTTAATTATGATCACCCAGACTCAATAGATGAGAAGGAATTTATTGTTGCTTTGGAAGATATATCCAAAGGTCTAGAAGTTGAGATTCCGATCTATGATTTTTCGATCCATAATCGAACTGGAAATAAACGGAAAATAGACAATGTAGATCTTCTGATTGTAGAAGGTATATTCACTTGCACATTTAACCAAGCAGATGCTCTGTACTCACTGAGAATTTACATTGATATGGATGATGACGTGAGAGTTATTCGAAGAATTCAGAGAGATATGGAGGATAGAGGCCGTTCACTTGACTCTGTAATAAATCAATATATGAACACGGTGAAACCAACTCAATTTGATTTTGTACAACGCGATAAAAAGAAAGTAGATATTGTATTGAAAGGTAATCGTGATCACAGCATCATAATAGATATGATTGTGTCTTTTGTTAAGAATAAATAGATTTTGAAACCAAGCCCAAATGATCTATAATCAAATTAACCTATAATCTTGAAAAATAAGTTTCTATCTCCCAATTGCTAACAGAGATATTGTAAGATTCCCATTCGCGTTTCTTAGCTTCAAGATAAACATCAAAAATATGAGTACCCAAGGCTTCTTTTGCAATCTCACTCTTCTCCATTTCTTCAGCAGCCTCTTTTAAGGTACCTGGAAGTGTTTCTAAGTTTTTATGTTTTAGATAAGTATTCCCTAGGGTAGCAGGAGGTGGTATTTTTTTATTCTTTATTCCGTCAAGTCCAGATAAAGCCATGGCAGAAAACGCCAGATAGGGATTGGCAGCGGGATCAGGACATCTAAGTTCCACCCTTGTTGCTTTGTTTTCAGTGCCTACTTTTGCCCTGGGAATTCTTACAAGTGCGGAGCGGTTCTTTGGACCCCAACAAACGTACACCGGCGCTTCATAACCAATTACAAGTCGTTTGTAAGAATTAACAGTGGGCGAGAGAATTGCGGAAATCCCTTTGATATTATCAAGAATTCCTGCAATGTATTGTCTTGCAGTCTCAGAAAGAAAATATTCACCATCAGGATCATAAAATACATTTTCCCCAGCTTCATTTCTCAAAGATTGATGTGTATGCATACCAGATCCATTTTCTCCGGAGATCGGTTTTGGCATAAAAGAAGCATAAACATTGTTTCGAGCAGCAGCTTGTTTTAATGCAAATTTATATATTTGAACAGAGTCTGCCATTTCTAAAGCATTTTTGTAAGTAAAATTAATTTCATGTTGACCTGCTGCAACTTCATGATGGGCCATTTCTACATCTAGGATGCCATGAACTGCTTCAATAACTGAGTCACGCAACGCTTCACCACCATCAAATGGAGCTAGATCAAAATACCCTCCAGTATCAGTGGGTTCCAACAATGGTTTTCCCTTGGAATCACGATGAAATAAGAAGAATTCTATTTCTGGTGCTGCATCCATCTCGAATCCTGCTTGTTTTACTTTTTTCAATGTATTTTGAAGAGCATATCGCGGATCACCTTCGAATGGCTTTCCGTCTGGATGTAAAATATTACAGATCATGTTCCCTGTTTGGGATGTTCCCGAATTCCAGGGTAAAACATACCAGGTCGATGGATCGGGTTGTAGCAACATATCCGATTCGTCAATACGCATAAATCCCTTGATGGAAGACCCATCAAACCATACACCATCAATCAGTACTTCTTCCAGTCTACTTGAGGGAATTGTTGTTTGCTTTAAAGCTCCGAAAATATCAGTAAATTGCAGAGATAGGCTTTTGATATTTAACTCATCAACTTGTTGAAAAATGTGATCCTTGGTTACGACCATGTGATATTGTATATAATTCACCATAGGTTAAATAGCTTAGGATTTTCTTCGAAAATATTTCATGAATGATCAAAATCATACTGCATTTTGACAAATCAACAAGAATATTTCTTGTTAGAAAATTATAAACTTATTTTTATGACTGCGCACTTATCTACAAATACACACATATATGCGCATGCAAATATATTGCAAAATCACATCGTAAAACAAAATAATAATGCAATTAAAATATACGCATGCGCTTATATTTATAATTCAATATATCTGCGCATGCATATGGGACGAAGAGCAATAGGCAGGAAGTATGCAAAACACATAAGCATACAGGTTAAAGAAGAGCATAATGATGATCTGAAATTTCTGGCTCAAAAATTAAACAAAAGTAGTTCACTCCCAAATTCCAAAAAATGGACTATCCGAGATATCGTATTGACATTATTATATGCTCAGTACAACAATTCGTCCAGTTGGTACACAACAAATCATTTTGAATCACTCAGTGATGCAAGATTGAATAATATTCGAAATGAAATCCGATCTCTAGATAGTGAACAAATTAGGTCAAAAGACAAAGAGCCAGAGAAAATAACCGAAGCAACGGAACAAGTGAAAATCAAAAAAATACCTGCTAAACAACCGACTCTACAAATTAAATTAGATCCTGATTATGAGAGCTATGTTAATAGAATTCGTTCAATACAACAGGAGGAGAAAGAATTAGAATGACCACTTTAACCGAAACTCAATTTGTATCAAGATACCTAACCAATTTCTTTGCTGAAGCAACTGAAGAGGAAATTACTGGAGTTATATCAGAAATTAATCCTGCAATTATTCAGGTAATGAGTACACTAATTGAGCATGATGTGTCAATTAAGGAAATAGTTGAAACAACCTCATTGCAGATCCAAAAATTAGAGACTCAGGTAACTACGAAAGACAATCAAATCAAGATTTTAAAGCAGGAACTATCGAAACAAAGCACGCCATCAATCACCCAAGAGCCTATATTAGAGGAGGAAACCAATCTAGTCAAAATGGAACAATTAAAAATACTAAGATCTGCCACGTATAATGCAAGATTATATTTGATCTTCCAGGAGATTTGCAGAAGATACAGAGTTGTTAATGATCCTGTTTCTTTGCGAAGAGTGCATCGTGAAATGGGGCAAGTTAGAATGATACATGCGTTTAATCCTAGTACCCGGTCTCCTCGCGAATCTCATTTAACCCAACTAATTAACCTCCTTTTTGGTATTAAGAAATTCGGGAGGGAATTGACGGCGACCCCGACAGAATTGGGGTTGGAGATTTATGATCTAGGTTTAGAGTATTATTCAGAAGAAAAAACAGAGATTAGGTTTAAGGCCTTGAAACAGAATGGAGAGCTATCCTCGACAAAATTAAAATTATTGAAGACTATATGTTCCAGCCCCACACCGGTAAACAACACTTCCAAGCATAAAATTAATCTAGCACAGATGTGTGGAATTCACAAAGACAATATTTCCAAATATTTGGTAGATCTAGTAAAATTAGGGTTTCTTGAAAGATATCCAACAGAATTGGTTAATAACAGATTTACATTTCGATGTTGCGTGCGACAATATTTAATGTGATTTTGCTATTTGTTCCACAACATCAAGGAAATGATCTACTTCTTCTCTAGTATTATAAATCCCAATAGATGCTCTAACTGCACCTGGTCTTTTAGATTCTTTTCCCTCGATTACTTGCATCTGATAAAGTAAATCTTCATCATCAAGAACATTAAGCAATCGTAAAAGGTATGGATGAGCGCAAAAACAACCGTTTCGGGTAGCAATCCCACCAATTTTATCAAGATCGTGTGAAACATTGGCGTGATAATAATCTTTGATATTGAATGTCACAACTCCTAGTTTGTCTTTTGCTGGAATATCACCATAAACAGTAATACCTTCAATATCATTTAGACCTTTCATCATTACATCTAATAGTTCTATTTCATGCTCTCGAATCCTATCAATTCCAATATCTTGTAAAAACTGAACCGATTCGCCAAAAGCGATTGAACCTGCTATGTTAGGTGTCCCAAATGTGTGTCGATCCGGCCCCTTTAGAAAGAAGGAGGCATCTTCTGTTACCAGCGACACTGTCCCTCCACTAGGAAGATATGGCGGTGCTTCATCAAAAATTTCTGTATCACCCAGTAAAAATGAAGCTCCAAAAGGAGAGTATGTTTTATGTCCTGCAGCTGCAACAAAATCTAAATGTTCAGGATGATCAATAGGTTTGACTTCCAATTTATAATGTGCCAATCTTTGTGCAGCATCAACTAATATTTTAGCACCAGCATCGTGTGCCATTCTTGCCATTTTATGAATAGGAGGCATGTAGCCGGTTACATTCGAGCCAGCTGAAACCGCAACTAGCTTGATGTTTTCACTTTCAAGCTTTTTCTCGTAGTCATCTAGATCTAACATCCCGTTCTCAAGAATACCAATATGAGCAGTTGGACCCCTACCGCGGTGAGGTAAATCATTGGAATGGTGCTCAATAAGAGTTGACAACACTTTTCCCTCTTTTTCGGCAAATAAATGTGAAGCCAAATCCAAAGAACTTGTGGTATTTGATGAAAATACTGTCTGATACCCACTATTTGCAAGATCATTAATTCCCAGATATTTTGCAATGGTATGTGGTACTTCTTCAAAATGCTCAGTAGAAAGACATGATAATCGGTGTTCGCCACGATGGATATTGGCGTAACTGGTTTCCATTACTTCGACATATTTATCCAGTACAGGTTTTGGAGCATGTGTACTAGCGGCATGATCCATATATACTAATGGTAGTGGTTCGCTTTTTTCATCATGTCGAATAATGGTTTTAGTGATTGGGAATAAATCACGAATTGTTTTGAAGTCCATCTAATCATAAGTTCCAATGTTACTAAATATAAGTATAGAAAATGCTTAGAAAATATATCAAATATTTTTAACTTTGACCCCTAAACTACATGAAATAGTATTATTTCAACATCCCATTATTTGAATCCAAACTTCATTTATCCTACCATAAAAGCATTAAATAGAATTTGCGAGAAAATATTAGGTTATTAGGGATATCTCATGACTGCAGATAATATATTCAACTCAAAAGCTCTTAATTTTGGACCCGTTTTTATAGCCTTAGCGGCGTTTTTATGGGCTACCGATGTTTTTGTTAGGACCGATCTTCAAGATAAATTAACTCCAATTCAGATCGTATTAGTGGAACATCTATTCATAATGATAGCTTTATCTCCCTTATTAGTTAAATATGTGCCAAAATTGACTGAATTAAATTTGAAGGAGGTATTTTCGGTATTGTTTATTGGTATAGGAGGAAGTGCAATCGCAACAATTGCTTTAACTGAAGGCTTCTTTACTGGAGATTTTCCTTTTCAATATGTAGCAGTTGTTGTATTTCTTCAACAAACTCAACCGATTATTGCAGTTGGATTGGCACATTTATTGCTAAAGGAACGATTACCACGTACTTATTATTTATTCGCGATGTTATCATTCACTGGTGTAGTTTTGATAATATTTCCAACTTTAACTGGTGGAACAAATAAGATAGCCGATTTATCTAATGTGATTGATAATATGCAAAAAGATGATGGATCAATTGCTGCAATGTATGGATTACTTGCTGCTGTACTTTGGGGATCTTCAACTGTTTTTGGTCGGTACCTCATGGAACACGGAGAGCAGAAACCTGCATATTTTCAGATGACGACATACAGGTTCTTTGTCGCATTTATTTTTCTTCTAATTCTAACACCCTTAATAGATGATTTATCACTTTATACAAAGTCTAACGGATATCCATCTACTTCAACTGTATTTGAAATTGGAACTTTTCTCCGTCTGGTTTACATTGCTACTATTGTTGGTTTACTATCCTTGTTATTTTATTACAAGGGTTTGAAAACCACTCATGCAAGTGTATCTGCTATTGCAGAACTTGCATTTCCCCTAGCATTTTATGTAATTATGCCACTTAGAGATATTGATTATCCAGAAACCATTCAGATCGTGGGTTCAATCCTCTTAGTATTAGCTGCAACTATGATGTCATACACCTACGGAAAACTAGAAACTGATAATCCACCAACATCGCCAAGCCAGAATTAAATCAATCCAATAAGAAAATAGGCAAATAAACTAGATTAGCTAAATCATAGTTAAAAAAGAAACAAGTGAGAAATAAATTATGGGTACTGAACCTACATCATTGGGTAAAAAAATCAGAATACGTCGGTTATTTGATGCTTCTGGTTTTATGTTAACTGTACCCATGGATCACGGTATTACACTAGGACCAATAAAAGGATTAGATCAAATTAATAAAACCGTAAGATCTGTATTTCAAGGAGGAGCAAGCTCTGTTGTGGTTCAAAAAGGAATGGTACGCACTATTTATGATCAAATTCCTCAAGGAAAGAGCTTCATGATACATGTATCAGGGTCTACTTCAATGTCTCCAACTCCAAATCTTAAATTATTAACAGGCTCTGTTGGTTCTGCATTGAAATTGGGAGCAGATGGGATATCTTGTCATGTGAATGTTGGTTGTGATTTTGATTCGCAAATGATATCTGATCTAAATTTTATCGTTGAAGAAGCAGAAGATGTTGGCCTTCCGGTTTTAGCCATGATGTATGCGCGGAACAATGATGGAGAAGATAGTGTTGATGTGAATTCTCTTTCACATATAGCAAGAATCGCAGAGGAAATAGGTTCAGATATTGTAAAAATTAACTCAACACAAAATGCAGAACAATTTGATGAGGTAACACAGGGGATTTCAATTCCAATAATTGTCGCAGGAGGATCTGTTGTTACTGATTTTCCCCAATTTTTGGAAACAATAAAAAAATGCATCCTCGCAGGAGCTACCGGAGTCTCGATTGGTAGAAATGTGTTCCAGTCAAATGATCCGCAGTTAGCAATGAAAAAAGTATACGATACCATAATATCACTAAAAGATGAGGTAGATCATGTTCAAGCTATATATTAGTGCAACAAGTATTGAATCTGTCGACATTAGCGAGGAAGATATTAGGAATAAAATCGATGCTATATTTGTTGACACAATTAATTTTGCCAAATCAGATCTTTTCCCAAATTTAGAGAAGTTTAAGCTCAAAGCTGAAAAAATATTAGACAAAAATGATAATCAAATCGGAATGAAATTAGATATTTTGACCCCTGAAGCAATGGAACAATCATTGGTTGAAAACCCTACTGGAAATTTATTGCTGGTTGAGACTGCAGATTGGAAAATCATTCCACTTGAAAACTTGATTGCTAGATACGATGGTTCAGATATTATAATTATAGGTAGGGCTAATTCTCCTCAAGATATTCCCATTATGAGAGGGATTCTTGAAGTAGGAGTGGGAGGTATTTTGATCTCACCCCGATCAAAAGAGGAACTCCAAGAGTTTCTAGAGATAAAAGAATTTGAAGAAAATAAAATTACCTTACTAGAACTTGAAGTAACTGAAATTCAAGCCGCAGGGATGGGGGATAGGGTATGTGTAGATACTTTTTCGATGTTGAAAAAAGGAGAAGGAATATTAGTCGGCTCTACTTCTCAATTATTCGTACTAGTTGAAGCAGAGGTTCATAAATCAGGTTATGTAAATCCCAGACCATTTCGAGTAAACGCTGGAGTAGTGTCATTGTATACTCTGAATGGGGAAAAGACGAACTATCTTTCTGAATTAGAATCAGGTGCAGATGTTAGTGTTGTAAATCGTATTGGGGCTGTTAGGAAAGAAAAGATTGCCCGTGTAAAAATTGAACGGAGGCCTATGATCTTGTTAAGATTGAAATTTGGTGAAAGGGACTACACCGTAATATTACAAGATGCTGAAACTGTAAGATTAGTAACTACCGAATCGTCTATCCCGATTAATGAATTGAAGGTTGGGGCAATGATTCTTGGATACATTTCCGAATCAGCTCGTCATTTTGGTATGAAAGTAGATGAATTTGTGGAAGAAAAATAATGACAGTAGCAGTAATCTTGACTGATTATAAAGAAGCTCAAGAGATTATTAATGAAGATTCCAATGATAAGAGACTTTATGAATTAAGATTAGATTGTGATGAAAAATTATTATTGCTAGTAGATGCCGGAATTATATCGCCTACTAGGATGATCCTTACAGTACGATCACAAGAAGAAGGAGGGAAGATAAGAGATCATAATAAAAGGAAGGAATTAATCCTACAATCTTTGAAATTACAAGTTGGATATCTTGATTTAGAACTTAATTCTGATTTAGATCTGATAAAAGAGATCATTTTGAATCCTAAAATGATGAAATCACTGAAATTAATTATTTCACAACATGATCACTCTGAAGGATCTATCGATAAGTATAATGAGTTTTACAAAATTTGTAAAAGCCTCATTGGTGCAGAATCGAATTTACAAAATAAGATTGTTTTGAAACATGTTTCTAAGCCAGTAGATGCTTATGAAATCTATGAATTATTAAAATTAGCACCCACTTCCCCAAAACACATATTATTAGGTTTGGGGAAAAATGGAGAGATCTCTAGAACTCTTCATTCACAATTAGACCAAGAATTCGTTTTTGGTAGTACAAATGATTCAAAAATATTATCATATTCTCTATTAGAAAATCTAACACATACTAATAAGGTAATGCTGGGCTTGATAGGTCATCATCTTGAGCATTCACTGTCACCCAGGATACAGCAGATATTTTTAGACAACGTACAACAATTTGGTTATTATCATTTGTTAGAAGTAAATAATCCTCAACGAGCCAATCAACTAATCACCGGTTTGTTTGAACTTGATTTCAGTGGGTTAAATATTACTTTTCCTTACAAAACTTCAGTTCTAGATATTTTAGATAATATAAGTGAAGAAGCAGCTAATATTAGAGCAGTTAACACAATAAAAGAGGTAAATGGGAAGTTGAATGGATTTAACACAGATATATCTGGTTTCTCAAATTTTCTTAGAGAGCATAATCTACACAAACTCGATAGTGCTATTGTTATCGGTGCTGGAGGGGCAAGTAGAGCCATTACACAATCACTAATTCAAGAAAATATTAATGTTCAAGTTGTTACACGTAGTACCAGAGGCCATGAACATTTTAAAGGTGATCTTGATTCTCAAATTTCTCTTAAAATAAAATCTGAAATTTCTGAACGGTTGAAAGGGGATATTTACATCAACGCCACCCCCTTGGGATTAAAGGGAGAAGACCCCCGTGGATTTATTGAATTACCTAAAAATGTGAAAGTGGTAGTAGACCTTTTGTATGATAAGAAAGATACTAAATTTATCCGTGGAGTTAAGCAACAGGGGATAGAAGCATATGATGGAAAAGAAATGTTATTCAATCAAGCCTTCGATTCTTTCAAAATTTGGACAGATGTCAAATTGGAGAGAAAACAATTATTTAATCAGTTTTTAAAAGAGGTACAAGCAAATTGAAATCAGTAAGAGTAGAAGCGGGATCAGCAATAACAATTTTGAATGCGATTTATGCAGATTTTGGAGCAGCGATAGGGATTGATGTACCTATAAATGTTGAAATTACGGAAAATGAATCTTTAGAAATAAATACAATTCCACATAATCCACTAAATTTAATTGATTCTTGCATAGAATTGATTGCCGAAGAGACAGATATACAACCCGATCAAATTAAGATTTCAACATATTCACCCGTCCCCTCAGAAAGGGGTTTGAAAACTTCTAGTGCGATATCATGTGCCTTGATAAGTGCTCTGAGTGAATACTATAGCCTAAATTATGAAGTTGATGAAATAATTCGGAAAGCAACAACAGCATCTATTCGTGCGGGAGTAACAATCACAGGTGCATATGATGACTCTTATGCTTCATTTACTGGAGGTTTAGTAATTACGGATAATAAAACTGGAGTGCCAGTCCATCATGTCAATTTGAGAATTTCAGATCAAATTTGTCTGATCATTCCAGATACTTCTACACCGAAGGAATCTATTGATATTTCTAGATATTACATGGCCGATAATATTCAGAAGCAAATATTGAAACGGATAATGAATGAGGAACTGTACGATGTAATTAGGCTTAATACTGAATTCTATGCACCAAAACTCTTACCAAATCCAGATATCATTAGTTACATATCGGATCTACCATGTCAAGTTGTAGGACTTAATGGAGCAGGTCCCTCATTATTTGCATTTTGTACCAATAATGAAGTAAATAGCTTCATTCACTCTGTCAAAGAAAGCTTTCCCAATTACCATGTAATGAAAACTTCATTAAAACCCATTTACCGTCAATTCGTATGAAGGTATATCCCGGTAGACTAAATGGGTTCGTTAAGCCACCTTCAGCAAAAAGTATTACTCATAGAGCTTTGATGTTAGCAAGTTTCAGTGAGATCGGATCGGTGATAAAAAATCCACTTATTGCTGGGGACACAGATTCAACGAAATTTGCACTTGAAAAGCTTGGAGTGAGATTTAAATCCGAAGAAAATTTTTTTCAATTGCTAGAAACTACTAAAACTATTGATAGAGAAGACAAATCAGATATCAACATAAATTGTTTCAATTCAGGAACCACATTACGTTTATTATCAGGGATAGTGGCTCAACTATCCAGAAAAGTAACACTTCAAGGAGATCAATCATTGAATTCTCGTCCAATGGATAATTTGATACAAGCTCTCAAAAAAATTGGTGTGAAAACTTCTTCAGATTCTGGTACTCCTCCAGTAACCATAACTGGACCGTCTGATAATGCTGAAACTAAAGTTGAAATTGCAGGACATGTTAGTTCCCAATTCATCTCGTCATTATTGATGCATGGTGCATTACGTCCTGAAACGCAATTAGAAGTTAATATAACTCCACCTATTGTTTCAAGACCGTATATTGATCTAACTGTTAGCATGCTTAGAGATTTGGGAGTTTCTGTTGATGTAAATGAAGACCAATATGTTGTTACTGGAGTCGAGAAATTTAAAAAATCTGAATTTCTGATTCCAATGGATTATAGCTCAGCAGCATTTTTTATAGCAGCTGGAGCATTACCCGAAAACAGAATTGTAATTGATGGTATAGACAATGAACTACCTCAAGCGGATAAGAAAATAATTGAAATAGTTAAGGAAATGGGTGCTTCAGTATCAATCCAAAAAAATGCAAATAATAGGCGAATAACAATTCAAGGAAACAAATTACAAGGGATTGAAATAAATTTGCAAGAAGCTCCTGATTTGTTTCCTATTGTTTCAGTGCTTGGGTTATCTGCTTCAGGTCAAACTACCATTACAGGTGCGCATCATCTTGCATTCAAAGAAACAAATAGAATCGAGAGCATGATCACAGTTATCAAAGAATTAGGGGGAGAAATCGAGCCGTTAGAAGATGGGGCAATTGTTAGGAAATCAGAACTAAAAGGTGGAACCGTTAATTCTTTTGATGATCACAGAATAGCAATGGCAACTGCAATTGCAAGTACTCAAAGTAAGCATACTGTCATTATTGAAAATTCAGATTGTGTCAACGTTTCCTACCCCACATTTTTCAATGATCTAAATCGCCTACATTGAATTGATAAATGAGCTCCTGCCAAATATATACACTTAAACATCAAGAATTTAACCCTAACTCAGTTTGAATTCCATAGGAACTGAATTTCGAATCACACTTATTGGCTCAAGTCATGGAAGCATAGTTGGTGTTGTCATAGATGGAGTTCCACCTGGTAAAGAAATCGATAAGAATTCGATTCAGATTGAATTAAACAAAAGGCGACCAGGACAATCTTCAGTAACAACAGATCGAGTTGAGAAAGACACAATTATCATTGAAGCTGGCATCTATAATGGTCGGACCACAGGAGAACCAATTGTAGCTTATGTTCGAAATAAAGATATCGACTCTAGTTATTATGAAGAGATCAAAGACACCCCTAGGCCCGGACATGCAGATTATCCAGCTCATGTCAAATACAAGGGATTCAATGATGTTAGGGGTGGTGGAAGGTTTTCAGGTCGATTAACCTTAGGTATTGTGATCGCAGGTTCTATTGCCCAACAAATATTACAAAAAAATGGAATCACTTTTATCGCTTACAGTAGGTCTATTGGTCAAATCACAACAGATCCTGAAAGTCTTGATCTGACTCCAAAACTTATATACGCAGAGCAAAATCTTGTTAGAACTGCAGACCCTGAAGCAATTCAACCTATGATCAAAGAAATTACTAATGCAAAGGAAGCAGGAGACAGTGTTGGAGGAATTGTTGAATGCATTATCCAGAATTTACCGATTGGGATTGGAGAACCCTGGTTTGATTCTGTTGAATCTCGGTTGGCTCACATTATTTTCTCAATCCCGGCAGTAAAAGGGATAGAATTTGGATCTGGCTTTGCTTCTACCACAATGACTGGTAGTAAACATAATGATGAGTATGAGTACCACGATGACAAAGTTGTTACTAAAACAAATAATGCGGGTGGGATATTGGGTGGACTTACCAACGGTATGCCTGTGGTGTTCAGAGTGGCATTCAAACCAACATCAAGTATCAAGAAAACACAACAAACAGTCAACTTGGGGAGTGGCGAACTTGATACATTAAAAATCAAAGGAAGACATGATCCTTGCATAGTTCCCAGGGCGGTTCCTGTAGTTGAGAATGCTGCTGCTTGTGTTCTTCTAGATTTGATGTTACAGGATAATTTAATTGATTAGGAGATAATAATTGTGAAGAAAAAATGTGTCATTCTGGGAGCCACAGGATTAATAGGACAGCAATTTGTTAGATTATTAGCAGGACATCCAAAATTTGATTTGACCAATGTATATGCATCAGAAAGATCTACTGGAAAGTCCTTAAATGAAATTTGGCAGCTCCCAAATTTTGATTTCCCATCGGAATTTAGTGATTTAAAGATTGAAGATCTAAGTAAGATCAATACAAATCAAGAAATAGATATAGCCTTTTCAGGATTGCCAACAGGAGTTGCCTATGATTTGGAATCCGATCTACGAGAAAAAGGGGTGGCAGTTTTTTCTAATGCATCTGCTCATAGAATGGATCCTGAAGTCCCAATTCTAATCCCCGAGATTAATTTGGAGCAATTTGAGTTAGCGAGGGTACAGAAGGAAAAATATGAAACCACAGGATTCATTGTAACCAATGCAAATTGCTCAGTTACTGGCGCTGCTATGTATATGCATGAATTAAGTAATCTTTTAGATGTAAAAGCATCAGTTGTTACAACATATCAAGCTCAATCTGGAGCTGGTTACAAAGGATTAGCAAATCAAGCAATAGTAAACAATGTACATCCATTTATCAAGAATGAGGAGGAAAAAATTGGCATTGAGGCCAACAAGATAATGGGGATTTATCAAAATAACAGCATAAAGTCAAGGACACATTCTATAATTGCCAATTGTGCCAGAGTAAATGTCACAGATGGTCATCTAGAATCAATAACCTCGTTCGTAAACGAAGACATTGAATTTTCAGCTGAGACAATACGAGATAAATTCAGAAAAATAGAATCACCATTGAATAATAATCTCCATACAGCACCTCGAAGACATATAGTTTACATGAATGAGGAAGATCGACCTCAGCCTAAACTTGATAGCTATTATGGTGAAAATGAACAATTAAGAGGGATGTCACTCATGGTTGGTAGAATGAGAAAAGTGGAAAACACAATAAGTTCATACATTTTAGTTCATAATACAATACGGGGTGGAGCTGGAGGTTCGGTTCTAAATGCAGAAATTGCTTTGCAGAAAGGCTATATATAAATTATTATTACAAAATATTGCACTATATTTTAATTATTATTAAAAGAGATCAAGTTTTTCCCAGTTGAAAGTAACGTCTTTTCTCCCAAAATGGCCGTATGAAGCAGTTTTACGATAGAAGGGATTCTTCAAATCCAATTTTTCGATAATTTTTCCAGGCCTGAGATCCATGTTTGCGAGGATTTTTTGTTTTATTTCTTCATCAGGAATTGAGCCGGTACCAGATGTATCTACATTGAACGAGAAAGGCTCTGGAACTCCAATAGAATATGCAATTTGTACTTCACATTTTTCAGCCAGTCCGGCATGAACAACATTTTTTGCAATATACCTTGCGGCATAAGCACCACTTCGATCAACTTTAGATGGATCTTTACCACTGAAAGC
>JAAFKL010000327.1 GCA_021399405.1 Candidatus Heimdallarchaeota archaeon
GTGATTTACTATAAGAATCTTTAGCACAGTAGCTTACAAGTGAAAAAAATCAAAAAATCAAATCGACAGATTAAAACCAGATTAAATCATAAATTCAAACAAATCTAATAAAATATAATGTATAAGTTTGTTCAAGTTTAGCTAGATTATGAATAACTGTTATTGCCCTTTTTATTAACTTTAACTTAATTTGAATTTATTATCTTACTACTTTGAATGAGAAATCATCAATTGTTAATCCAAGCTCTTCATCTTCACCCATTTCGCCTCTTTCTCTGAGAACTTGGGTTGCGACAAGTAAGTATACTCTTGCTAAAGCCCTTCTACCTTTATTATTTACAGGTACTACCAAATCAATGAAGGAAGTTAAATTATCGCTGTCACAAAGACTTACAACTGGAATATTCATTGATCTAGCTTCTTGGAGAGCTTGTTTATCAGCTCGTGGATCGTTAATGAATACAATTTTTGGTTCCATGTAATGTTTAGAATTCGGATTTGTTAGTGTACCAGGAACAAATCGACCGGGTATTGCTTTAAAGTTGCAAAGTCGGGCCAATTTAGTGCTTGGTACTGTTCCATATTGTCTAGAACTACAAACCAAAACATCTTCTGGTTCATATGAAGCAAGCATCTTACCTGCTTGACGAATCCTTTCATCTGTTTTCTTGACATCAAGTACGTAAAGACCATCCTTTCGTACCCTGAAGATAAAAGGCTTCATGTGGGATGTACTTATTGTTGTTCCAATGTGGATCCCGCTAGTCAAATATTCGTCTAAAGGGATAAGTAAAGTGGAATCATCTATTTCTTCTGCAAAAAGGGCTAAATCAGTGCTCATCGAAATTTCCTTCCGTTATACACTATCAAATATTTTCTTAATTTAAATGATTTAGATGTAGACCTTGGTGCAGAATGAATTTTGTTAAATTTAAAATAGATTAATACAATGATGTGTTTCCAATAAATTTTCAATATTTGTGCTTGTAATGAAAAACAGAATTGCTTTAATTCGAATAGCGTTTTATAAATTTATAATCTAGTGATCTCGCAATCAAACCAATGGGGTACGTGAATGGGTTTCAAGATTTATCAATAAATGACCAAATATTAACAATTGTAGCATTTCTTTATATCTATCCGTTAATCAAATTAATTCAAAGCTATCGCTTAACAAAATCCAAGGATTATTTGATAATGATAGGGATTTTTGCTCCGTTAACATTTAATTTTATTACAGCACCTGTGTTAGATGATTTTCCAATTTTTATGCTTATTGGATTATTTAACGCTTTGATAGTTATTACCTGCGGTTGTCTTCACGGTTTAATGGTTCGTTATACTGAATTAAGTAAGCGAGTAAAATGGAGTTTTATTATATTTTATATCGCATTAAATTTGTTTGCTCTAATCTGGGTTATCTTTTTGGTAGACGGAGATTATAGCTCATCATTTTTGTTTGTAGTTGAACCTTATAGAGGATTTGCGGGGATTTGCTGGTTGATAGGGTACTGGAGACCTAATCTAATTAGTGAATCAAAGGAAATCAATCGAGTTGTCAATCTATGGAGGATCTTGGGTATTGTTGTGATTTTAACAGGATTTGGAAGTACTTTACTATTAATTGTGGGAAGCGACTTTTTTGGTTCATATAACTCTTTTATGTCAGTTTGGCAAAATGTGTTATTGATAATGCTTGCATTCTATATCTCACTTTGGCATCCAGAACTATTGTTTATTTCAAAGGCTCAAATTGTCCGAGCGTGCGAATTGTACAAGATGGTGCATATTGATGAGGATCATAGACAATTTAATACACTTGGATTAATGAAAATCAAGGAATATATTGAAACAATTCCTATGGAAGTTTTTGACCCTGAATGTACTGAGTCAATTAAAATAAATGTAACTGGGCAATAAAGAAAAAAACGAAATAAAATAAAACTACTAATAATCTCTAATTCCATCCGTAGATTAATATTTTTTATAAATATATCAGTGTCATTGAAACTCTCTAAACCAATCGCTCTCGGAAGAACAGCAGAGGTTTACAATTGGAATGAAAATCAAATTGTAAAACTATATTACAAGACTTGGGGTAGAGAGAATGTTGAATATGAATTCAAAATCTCCAACATTGTTTCTGATTTGGGTTTACAAGTCCCCGAGGTCTTAGAACTAGTAGAATATGATGGAAGAAATGGGATTGTTTATGAAAAGCTTAAAGGAAAATCAATGCTTCAATTGATGAAAACAAAACCATTCCAAATAGGAAAATTTGGTAAACTATTAGCTGAATTGCATTGTTCTTTTAGTGAAATGACAGTCAAGGATCTACCCAAGCAGTTCGATGTTTTGGAACATGGCATAAACAAGAGAGATTATATTACTGAAGTTCAAAAATCATTAATTATTGATAAACTGAAAAAGCTACCTCAAAATAATCAATTATGTCATAATGATTTTCATCCCGATAATGTACTGATTACCGATGATGGCCCCTACATAATTGACTGGATGACTGTATCACAAGGTAATTCCCTTGGTGATTTCGCACGAAGCTGCTTAATGCTTCAAATTGGAACACCACCATCTGGCTTGATCGATCGTATGTTAACTGGATTTTTCCGTTCCAGATTTTTCAAAGGATATTCAAAACGTTATTTCGAACTTATAGATGTTGACAGAGAGGAATTAGAAGCTTGGGAATTACCTATTGCGACTCATCGCTTGAATGATGATAATATATCACATGAAAGAGATCAATTATTGAAAATGATCAGATCTAGCATTGAGTAATTGATAAAACAACTAACAACTAGATAATTAATCCCTGTAAGGAAAAAATTGTCATTAAGAACACACAATTATTCGAGCGTTCTAATGATAATAGTTATTTATAAGTCAAATATACTCAACATGTGTTAACTCCAGTTCGCTGTTTTTCTTGTGGAACGATCGTCGGAAGCAAGTATGAGGCATATAAAGAAGCTTATGATAAATTTAAAAGAGGAGAGACTGAAAAAACTCCAAAGGAAGTTCTCGATGAATTAGGTCTTTTCAAGTACTGCTGCAGACGGATGATAGTCAGCCAAGTAAATCTAATCGACATTATTTTACCTTATACTCGTTAAATAACAAATAATTCAAGTCCAACGGTTAATTTGTCTTCACTCAATTGAGATTACTTCTGAATTTCAATTTTACAACAATTAGAATTAGAATTGTAATAGCTGAAAATGCAATATAAGTGATGATCTGTTTATCATTACCTGATTTAGAATTCAAGTTTGGAAGATCTGATACTAAAGTGAGATTATAAACATGAGAAAAACCTCCCCCAATAAGGGAGAAAAACCCTTCTTCCAGCCACAACGAGGTCATAATTCCTGTTTTAATATCAATTTTAGTCTGAAATCTCCACCAGGGGTTGTCCGAGAATACGTTCCATTGTACATATGTTCCATTTTCAATGTTACGAATCGCATATTCAATGTCAGTATAATCAGTTCGTGGTAAATTATTTGCTACTTCTTCTAGACGATTAATAGTTGTCCCATTGCTAAATTCAGTAATAACTGGATAAATGAATGAGATCCCGTCGAGGTCAAGAAGTAGTGTAGAGTTATCAACAATAATCCATAGATCCTGAGATTTGATAAGCTGAGTAATAGAGCTACTAATTTTATTAACATCATCTGTGACTAAATTTATTTTTGATAAATCATCATCAATAATGATTGTAATAGAGTCATTTTCACATGATCTGAAAAGCTAACTTTTCTCGTATGTTCTGCTAATACCATACCAACGTCACCGTATCCTCCAGCTGCTACACTGGAA
>JAAFKL010000328.1 GCA_021399405.1 Candidatus Heimdallarchaeota archaeon
GTTTTCTTCATGCCCGACAAGAATTTCGGCGTAGTGACGTATGTGAATGTCGAGACATTCCTGTCGGATGAACTCGTACTTTTTATTATCGATCTCTATAAAGATGAATTACAGTAGAAAATTTTGTGTAGAAATTGTAATTATTATAGTCCCAAAGAATCTGTGTTCTGTATTGGATGTGGGATTAGTTTATGATCGATCTAGCAGCAATTATTAATCTTAGTTTGACTGAATTAGGTGTTCGCTTTCTAAAATTTTTTCCGAACATCAAGAATTAGATAAGTTATCGAATCTTTTCGTATAGTGACGACTATAAGCAAAACTCAGTGGGATACCAAATTCAGATCAATGAATATCAGTTAATTTTGGGTAAAATACCTCTTTCCCTTAGATCTTGCATATATTTTTCAATTTCCTTTTTATCATTTTTCTTAATTAATGCTTGACCCCAATCACTGAAGGCCTTGAATGTATCAAAAACTAACCAAACTTTAATTATTTTATTGTCCTTAAATTTCAAACGATGAAATCCTAGGAATTTAGCTTGAGTATTACTTGGAGGGAAACTCCACACCCCACCTTGGTTTGTTGCAAATACATCATGATGTACAATAACTTCGTCATTTTCCGTAATCATAGACCGAATCACATATTTTAAATCAGGAATACCGTCATTTATATATTTAATTCTTTTTCTGAATTCATCTTTACCAATGTTAACATTTTGAGTCATTTTCACAGGGATTTCGCCGGGTGAGTAGTTTGGGTGGACGACATCATCCCATCTAGAGTAATCGGCTTTGTTTCCGCTACAAATAACGGTTAGAAAATACTCGGCAATTTCCTTGTGTTTTTTTGAATCCATTTTTTGTAGCTTACAAGATCAGTTATTTTAATATTATTAAAAAATTAAAGTAAGTTATAAGATTAATATAATTTTTATAGCAATTAATAAATTCATAGTAAGATTTGATAATAAACCAAATAAATCTCAAATGGATGCAACAATCTTAGTTACTTGATTTTCAATTTCAATAAAAGAATTGAATTCATACAGTCCCTGTTTTGACAAAGATTGTAAATAATTGCTGAGGGATTGATTTTCTACAGCGAATACATAATCAGCATATTTCGCACCCTGAAAATCCGATCCACCATCACCAATAAAAATTACCTTGTTGTCGACACCTTGGTAATGTTTAACTAAATCTGATTTGAAATCTTCTGAATCGGGGAAATATCTAACTGGAAAAGTAAACGAAATTCCATCACCAAATACTGTGTGTGGAGATACGACTGGAAGATTTATACCCAATTGCTTTTGCACAAATTCAATAACAAAATCTAAACCCGCACTTACAATTATCAACTCTAAATCTTGTCTTTTACAAAATTGAACGAATTCTTCAAAGCCATTCCTTATAACAATTAAATCTTTAATTTTGGCCAATATTTGATCTTTTGATGATTTGACAAGCCCAAATTCTAATGGTAAACCTTGCTCAGTTGTTATTTCACCCGCTTCCAACATGTCCTCATATTGTTGCCATGGTCCTTCCGCAAAGTGTTCCAAAACGATCACACTAATGTCTTCCACAGCAATAGTGCCATCAAAATCGCATAAAATTTTGAGCTTCATTCAATATATATCTCCAAACAGTCAATATAACGATTATCTACGAGTGCAAAATATTTAATAATGAAAACGACCATAGATTCACGCTAGTATCATTTGAAAAATTTATTTTGATACTTCATGTCGTATGATCCAAATATTCAATTGCACTTCTAGTAAAACTATCCGCAGATCTTTTTAAACAAAGTATGATTTCTAATTTAAGCAAACACTGAGAGGGTATAGAACCTAATTTTGAAGATTGTTGGTGATATATTTGAAATGTTTCACCTTCCAGGGGAAAAATCGACCGACATTGATTTTATAGTCATTGTAACTACTATGAAATGTTCTGAGTTTGTTTTCTTCGGGAATTGAACCCAGGACGAAATACCCCCCTGCACCAATTATCCAAGACAGAGACGCCGCAGAGACTTCAATTATTAAAGTTGATAAGAAAATTAAAATTATTCCTGAATACACTGGGTGTCTACTAATGGAATATATTCCAGATGTATTCAATGGATCTTCCTCTTTCCCAAGGCCTACAAAGCCTATTATGTTCCAATTCATTAATCCAAAAGAGGTGATAATTAAACCCAAACCAAAAATCAATCCAAATAAAATCATTTCTACAAGGCCCAAATCTAATACTTTGAGTAAGATTGATGTAATCGAAGGCAATTGAATTGATATTAGTAAAAACGTGACAGCTGCACTTAGATTGTAAAAGATTCTATATGCTCGCCCCTGTAACGGGATTACTCTTTTTACAGTTTCTGAAGCAAATATTGAATGCGCTATACCGAATAAACTCCACAAAAACATATATTCCAAAAGATCAGCCCAATTTATCATTTAGCTATCTGCAAATTGATACCAAAAAAACACTTTGTTAGTTTGATTTGATTAAGTTTGGATGAATACTTACAATAGTGGAGCGAAGAAATCTGCTAAACATGAACACCCAAGATCCTTTCATAACTTTGGCGGAAATTAATGATGCTAAAGAATTACTGGAGGGTAAAATAGTACGAACACCATTAATTCCCTCGTTAAGCATTGGTAAATCAATGAATATTGATTTGAATTACAAAGCTGAACTCTATCAAACTACTGGATCCTTCAAGCTTAGAGGAGTGTTAAATAAGCTTAGCAAATTGACGGATGATGAAAAAGCAAAGGGAATAGTAACAATTTCTGCTGGGAATCATGGGAAAGCAGTTGCACATGCTGCAAATATGATGAATATCAAAGCGACTGTTATCATGCCAGATTTTGCTCCAATCAATAAAATTGAGTCGATAAAGAATTATGGTTCCGAGGTTATGCAAACTGAATCAAGTAACCTTATGTCTTTACTCAATAAGACTATTGAGGAACGGAACTTGACACTTATTCATCCATTTGGTGACCTGGATATTCTGTGTGGTCCTGGGACATTGGGACTAGAAATATTGGAAGATACCAACAACACTGTCAATGTCGTTATAGTACCTATTGGAGGAGGTGGGTTAATCTCGGGTGTTTCTGCATCAATTAAATTATCAAATCCAAATGTAAAGATCATAGGTGTCGAACCAACAGGAGCTAATGTTATGAGTCAATCCTTGGCTCAAAATAAAGTTGTAACTGTTGACAAACTCGACACCATTGCTGATGGATTGGCCGCACCATTCACAAGCGATCAAACACTTGCTCACACCAAAAAATTTGTTGATAAAATAGTCCTTGTTTCGGATGATGAAATTAGGAGTGCAATGAAAGCATTGATTTTACAAGACAGAATCGTTGCCGAACCTGCTGGAGCCACCGGACTTGCTGCATTGCTCGCCAATAAGATTGACATTGATGAAAATCAAAAAATTGTATGCGTGCTAAGTGGATCAAATGTGGATTACGAACTTTTGAAATCGGTAATTTAGAGACCTTATCGAATTCAGATTGTGAAAACTTTTCCAAGCTTCTTGTCATTGATATCCATTAATTTGGCAATTGCTTCGATATTTCTTATCATTACTAATAATTGAGATGTAAAGGAAATTAGGGTCTGTTCTGTGAATTTAGTACTTTCAAGGTCTTTTCGCAGATCGGGTGAGTTTCTTAATTTTTCGATAATTTCAAGAATGTTGAAATATTGCAAATTAGAAGATAGTTGTAACAAATCTTGTATCGCTTTCCCTGATTCCTCTGTTTTGAAATGTTCATTATTGAGGACCTCACTCAACAGGGTTCCAACTTTAGCAGAAAATCCTTCAGAATCTTCTGTATCCCAAAAACTTAGATCCAATTCTGAGTCATGAAAATATTCTGCTGTTAGACAATACACTTTTTCTGTTATTCGACTACCAACGGTCATTCTTTGACCTGCAACAGCTACAATACCATTTTCTTCTAAAATATCCAAATACCTATAGATAGTTTTCAATGTCTTGGATGGCTTGTTTTCACGAGGTTCCCAATAAAGTTGATGAATCTCTTTAACTGTTAAATTACCTGTTCTTAACCCTGCTACGATTGCATGATGTTGATTGATTAAGTATCTCTGCTCAGGGTTAATATCAAGGATAATTGCTGGTGAGTAAATCACCATATCTTGAAATTTGGGTTGTGTAATATTTTTGTCAAGGTCAACCATAATGTCTACCTAATTTTCAATCTGCTGCAATATCTACTAACTAGATTCCCTACATATATATTCCTATTATCAAGGATGGCAATTGATTTTTTCCTTTGGTTTCCATCACCTCGAATTCATAACTTTTGAATTGTAATATATGACAATTGTGTGATATCTACTACTTTAATAGTCACAAATCATACACCGGTGATTACTTTGGAGAGGTACCTGTGTCATCTGTGGTTTCACTAAGTGAAATATCTGATGTTTCAAAGAATATAGCGATAATAACTGTGGCACTTATTTGAAAGTAAATTTACTACGTTTTTTATAATTTTAATTTTCAGATAATCTCGGTTAACAGAGAGAGATATTGGCGCTTTTCAGGAATCGGAAACAGTGAATAATC
This sequence comes from Candidatus Heimdallarchaeota archaeon, assembly GCA_021399405.1. The sequence continues at coordinate 4,645 of JAAFKL010000328.1, forward strand.
GAATTTGTTTGTGAGCTCAACTTGCAGAATTTCTATTACTTATATATCGGGTTCTATGATAGAAAATATTGATTAATTTACTAATAGTAAGATATGTTTGTAAATAATAATTGTATAAGTTATGTGAGTTTTTATTCAGTTGTTGTTGATTCAGCGGCAGGTGTTGCTGAAACACTAACCTCACTTGCTGTGAAATCTAGATATAGGAATACGAGTAAAAGAACCTCTATGATTTTATTGGATATACTACTATCCAATAATGTATCTCCAGGATGATAAAGTATCCATCCCAAAATTGTAGCAACAGTCCATCCTCCAAGTAAATATGTGACTAAATCTTTGTTATCCTTCATCTGATCTCCAAAATATAGGAGGTAGAGTAGTGCAAAGTATCCAATGCCATTAATAATGAAGAGGACACCTAAATTCAATCCAAATGCTTCATCTTCAAACCAAGTTGGGGCAAATGCTAGGTGCATTAAACCCGTCATTACTGTAAATACAGTAACTAGCTTCTGATCTCGTGTAAATTCACTCCAAGACAGGGTCTTATATTCGAAGTCACGTTTTAATGATATGGGAGAGGGAATTTTGTGTTGTGGCCATTAACAAATGAATACATGTCCACCAATCAGGTTTGAAAAGGTAAATTTTCCAAAATACCTTATAAATCTATCGCAATTTTTGAAATTGACAAAGCTGACCTTTTAAATTAAATTTTGATGGATATCAAAACTAACTATGTATAAAAAATATAGCAAACTAAGAAAAGGAACACCATTCCTTCTTCTCGTTGTTCTACTCACATTTACCCTGAATCCAATTTCTGTAAAGGGTAGTTGGAGTGAGGATTTTTCTGATTCGAACAATTCAGAATGGGATCTGTATGCAACAGATTGGGGAAGAAGTGATAATGTTATCCAAATTGTTGAACATGGATTATATGTTGAAGATGGAATACTAAAGTCAGACAACAATGCAAATCCTAAAAGTTTAATTTACCAAAGTGCATGCCGAGCATATGATTTTGTACTGAGATCATGGAGCGGTGATGTGTATAATGCACCTGGATGGGGGTGGGCTTTTACTATAGGAAGAGACATTGATTGGACCCAGAATTTGACAAGTGCCGCAAAAGATTTTCCTGCATATTATTTGATTATTGGGCACTCCGATATGCGCTGGGAATATCTTCCGGACTCCAGTGTTAGTGATGCAGAAGTCAATCAGAATGTTAATTTTGACAAAAATGTAACAACCACTGGTTGGCATTCTTATGTTATTCAATTTGAAGAAACAGAGTTCAAGTTTTATCTGGATGGTGATCTTTTCCTAACTCATCCAGTATCACACTTGGATAGATCGACATCATTTGATACGTACAATACTGTATGCTCAGTTGGTCCCCAGACTAGTCCCAACATGTACGACAATATTACTGCAAGTGAAGAATTAATAGATCCTCAAATAGTCACGAGTACTCCAACCTCAAGTTCTACTTCTACTACTACGAGTTCAACTACAACTACGTCAAATTCAACTGTCTCATCACCATCCGATTCAAATGGTGATGATGCTGGTTTTACCATTCTATTATTTGGTGGTGGATCTATGATTGCGATATCAGCTATATACACCTTGAATCGATATTTCAAAAAAAAAGACTAGTGCAATCGCTTAAACAAATTAAAGAATCAGCAGGAATTATAAGAAATCTAAATCAAAAATTCGATTTGAACGATAAATCAGTTCTACTACTCCTTGGTGCTCATAAGACCGATGATAAATATATTGAAGAGCTTCAGAAAAACATGCCACAGGGTCTAATCAATTATAGATACCTTATGCATCCTATACGTTTAATGATAATTAAACTACTTTACAGTGAGTTTAGCTTGTCATCTATCGAAATTAAAAAGGTACTAAAAATAACTTGGGGAGAATACACTTCACATGCAAAATCTATGGTGAAAAAAGGTTATCTGGATATAAAAGAACAATTCACTGTAGACGCTTCGGTAAAACAAGTTCTTTTCTTATCAAAACAGGCTAGAGTTGAATATGAGGCAATATTGGAACTATTAGGAGATTTGATTGAGAAGAAAACACCAATTGATTATATTGTTAATTCAGATCCAGTAGATTATATGGATGATAGGTTATATCCAACAGAATGAGATTTTAGATTTAACAAGAGTTTGCTATAAGTTTGTTTCGGTAAAATCTCAAAGCTTAACCTGAAATGGTGATAAATCAAATTCAGGCTCTTCACTCAATATTAATTGGCTTAACAATTTCCCAGAATAGGGTCCTAAGGTCAAACCAAGTGGCCCATGTCCAGTTGAAACAAAAAGATTTGAGAATTTTGGAACCAATCCAATGAGTGGTAATCCAGTTTTCGAAACTGGTCTAATTCCAACTTTAACTTCTATAATTGCAGCTTCGCTAAGTTCGGGAATAATCCTTACTGCTTCTGATAATATTTCTTGGACCCCACTAACAGTTGCACTAGGGTCAATTTCTTCAGATTCTCTTGTTGCTCCACAAACCAGATTACCATCATCCCAGGGAACAATATAGTGGCCACGAAACGCAGTAATCATTGGTATATTTGAAGTATCCAAATTTGGATGATACAAGTGGATAATTTGACCTCGTTGAGGTTCTAAGGGTAAATTAATACCAAGCTGTTTTACAAGTTTCTTAGTCCAAAATCCCCCAGCAATAACATATTGATTTGCTTTCCAAGTAGTTTCGCCATCCGTGATACTTACTATTTTTCGAATCTCATCATTTTCAGATGCAATGGTTTCTTCTACCAAGATTTCTATAGAATTACTTTTTATTATTAATCCTAAATTTTCAGCCGCTCGCAGCATAGCATTAGTAAAAATATCCCCATTTATTTTTGCTCCATTTTCATTTATTAAGGCTGTTTGAGCAAATTCAGTAAATCTAATATTTCGAAATCGCGATCTCAATTCCTCTTGATTAAGAGTACATAGAACTGATTCTGATGGATAGTTTTCTTTCCTTCTTCTTTCGAGAATCCTAGCACTGATAGCTTCATACTCTGATACCTCATCTTCATCTAAACTTAGAACTACTTTTGGATGAGTTTGAAAACTTGTACTCAACTCATGTTCAAGAGTTAATTCATTGTTCAGAACGGGATAATATTTACCAGCTTCTAATTGAAATTTATATAGAATTTCATTATCAGTGTAAGTCGTGGGAGGAGAAATAATTCCAGCACCAGCAGAAGTGGCTCGTCCCTTATCTTTCCGATCAAACAGGAGGACTTTTTTCCCATTCTTTGTTAAATGATAGGCAATTGATGCTCCGACGATACCCCCACCAATAATACAGACATCAAAGATATCATTAGAAGCCATAATTTCTTAATTGCAGAAGCACCTAAAAACTATGATGCTCATATTTTGTAGCCAAGTAAGGATATATCAAATATTATTTTCCTAAGGATTCAATATACTCTTCTAAAGACAATCCATCAGCAAAGTTAGCTTCCATATCTGTGAATTGAACAATCATTTGGAAAGTTGGTCTAATATCTTCCATTTGGATAATCTGATATGCTAGTAATTTCAAGCTATCTAACTGCTTTCTTATTGCATTAACTAATTTATCAGTACCTAAATTATCAAGTGAGTATAGCTCTGCTAAATCATCTATAACGTCTAAAGCCTTAATTTCATCTGCTTGGGTTATTGCAGAAGCTAGATCATCCATTCCCGCTTCAATTAAATTGTTGTTAACACTCAGTAACATTGAAGCCAACGTCGCATATGCTATAGAAATGTCTTCAAGTTCCTCATTACGCTGTTCTCGAGCCAACCTGAGCATTGTCCACAGAAATTCTTCTCTCACATCCCGCGATAATTTGTATAGGAGAGTAGTAAATTTTGACGTGTATTTCTCTTCGGGATATTCCTCAGTTATTGAATTGTGCACTTTAACAAGCCAAGCTAAACTTTTCATATTGATTTTATGTTCAATATCATCTTTCACATATTTTGAGGTAATGACCACACCTTCAAATTCAAATGACAGATCTTCTCCAAGGATTTTACAAGTAGTTATGTAAAACAAGAGGCATTCTTTCAATTTGGATAAATCAGCTGCTGCTGAATCTCGAATTTTGATTGCCATTATTGATAAAAGTGCGAGATAGTCCTCGGAAACATTTGTCAAAGCATGAGATTTTGCATTTTCGATTAGCTGAACTAATTCCTCAAAATTTATTGTTTGTTCATTTTGAGGTGAAGCTTTTCTTAATCTCCATTCATTGCTTGAAGAAATTTGGCTAAAGTTATCATCGATTTTTAATCCCAATTCAAATATTCTTTGATTTGTTAAATCTTCTGCTGATTTGATTGTACTTGGATCAAAAGTAAAACCTAAAGAAAAGAATTCTGCAAGCTCTTGTATCTCCATTTCAATAACAGTGAATAATTTGAGTATCCCGTTCGTTTCACCTTCATTTTCAACCATGAATATTAACATTTGAATACTGTCGTCAATTTTTTTAACATGATTTGAAAATTCGTCCTTTTTAATTTCTAAATAATCCTCTGGCACTGGGTTGTTAGAAAGCTGAACTATGATTTCACGCATTTTTGTGTGAACTGGTTGTAAACCATTGCCATATACGTTACTTCCTTTATAGAGGCGTTCACGGATAATGAAAGCTGAATGGTTTTTGAAACGCAAAAATTGATTTTCGACCTCTTTTATTATTTCCCAGCTTAACACAGTAATTACAGCTCAACATCATATTCAAAAAATAAATTTATTAAAAGATTAATAAAGCTCATACATTAATCTGATCATGATTATTAATAATAATTTCGGAAAGGGTCTTGAATTCTAAATCAAGTAATCACCCAATCACGTAAATCTCAATCAAACCTTTTTTCAAGATTGGGAATTTTCGAAATTTAGTCTCTATCTCAGCCCTAGATGGTGTAAAAATAATGAACAAGCAAATTATGATAAGATTAGCACTCATGGGAGATGGAGCAGTAGGGAAGACTAGCCTTCGAAAGCGATTCATGGGTCAAGGGTTTCAAGTCAGTCATATGATGACAATAGGATCTGATTTTGCAGTTCATAATACCACGATAAATGTGGATGGTGAAGATCGGGATGTAATATTTCAGATCTGGGATTTGGCAGGGCAACCAAATTTTAAAGCCGTTAGAGCACGATTTTTCAAAGGAGCTGTTGCAGGGTTATGTATTTTTGATATCAATAGACGAGAGACCTATAATAATATTCCACCATGGATAAATGAATTATGGCAAAATTGTGGGAGAGGTATTGTACCTGTTGTTCTTTTAGGAAATAAGGCAGATTTAAGAACAAAAAAATCAGTTACTGAGAAAGAATCAGTAAAATACGCAAATATCATTACAGAGTCGATTAAGAAAAAAGGGTTCAAAGTTGAATTTATGGAAACGAGTGCCAAAACCGGTTTAAATGTAAAAGAAGCATTCACTACGATTGGTGAACAAGTAATTAGAGCCTTTGATCAAGGTATTTTGAAAATTTGATAAATTGATTTATTGTAGGAAATTAGTAACATATTTATTGTAAATAGGCTTTAAGAATACCTTTTTCACTGGTTTGAGGCATTTTATTATCAAAGATTTCACTTAACCAAGTTTCATAACGATCTTCATTGAATTTATCTTCGTATTTTTGAAGTAGGAGATAAACCATTTGTGATCCAAATCCTGCAGCAAACCTCAAGATATAGCTGAAATCTTCATCATTATTTGTAGCATATTTTAGATCCCCCAAGTTTGGATCTCTTTCTTTCAAATTAGCAATAGGAGGAATCTTGCTGATTTTCAATGCGTAAGCTGCAATTGCATCTTCAATCCCAACACCCATTGGATGACCAGTATATCCCTTTGTATTGGATATAATAATATTCGATAGATCCTCACGGAAAACATAATTTAAAGCATCAATTTCAGCCTTTGCGGCACCGCCATTTGCCGAAGTGAAAGTCTCATGACTCATATAAGCCATTTTCTTACTAATTTCATGACGTGACAGATTATGAATTTTTTCCATTCTGGAAATGAAATCTTCTAATTCAGTTGATACATGATTAATATCAAGCGCAGTTCCGTGGTAAGCAGAATTTGCCATGTGAGTACCTAGTACCTTGCATAATGGTTGTATACCTCGATCTTTAGCCGAATTTTCACTCTCCACTAATAATCCAACTGCACCCATCCCTAAGATCATACCATTCCTTCTCTTATCGAAAGGTATGGCTGCATCTTCTATTTTCTCTTTTGTCGAGGCAGCACCCAATATAAGAAATCCAGTTCCAATCCACTGAAGAAGATTCTCACTAGTGGGATCATCGGCACCCACAACGATAACACGTTCACATCTACCTAACTTGATCCAGTCTTCTGCAAGAGTAACTGCTTGAGAGGTGCTAGCACATGCTGCATTCAAAGTAGTATTCGGACCTTTGGCTTTAATTAATTGGGCCAATTGAGCATTACCCATTACAAGAAGTTTGAAAAGAATTTTTCGATCAAACTGGTAATCAGAAATTTCATCTTTCTTAGAGTTCAAAAAGGTATCAAATATTTTATCTTGTTTTTTTAGATCTTGAAGTTGCAATTCAGTATGTAATTTTTTAATTTCTTCAACAAATTCTTTTCGAAGTTTGTTTTCAAGATAACTTGTAATCTCTTGGGATATTGCATCAATTACGGGAAATGAAGAGGCAAAGATAATCCCTGTGCTTTTTTGATAAGCTTTTGGCAATTCCCATCCCTTCAAACTACCATCGGATATGTCTCTTGGAACTAGGGGGATCTTGGCATCTTTAAGTGCCTCAAGACCAGCTGCAATTGCAAGTTCATATGTTTTATCAAGTGTTGAGATGATGGCTTTTGGAATACCATATTCTTTCTCCAGATCAATAAAACCCTTCAATCCAGCCAATTTGTTGATTTGACTTGGTTTATTAATAGACTCAATAATTCGATTTCCCTTTTGGTCTTTAATGATCTTCTTAATATTTTTGTCAAGAATCTTAACTTGTTCTTGTTGTGGGATACTGTCAATAAAATTGGTACCCTTTACGAGTTCATCAAAATTGTTTTCGTCGAAAACTCTCCTCTCAGAACCAGGCAATCCTATAGATGCACCTGTGATTACTACATTTTCAAAATTCATTTTGAATGTGTTCGTGGATACATCTGATACAGTTGCATCCCTATTTTGACTATTAGGCTGGTTAGATGATTGGGAAATCATTTGTTGTCTTAGGGTAGTTGAAATTTGTCTATAAATTAGTATCGGCTTTTGCCGAATTATTACTATTAATATATGGTTTTTACTTGTTTTATGATCGTAGAACCTTTTTTAACTATTTAGATTTTTTAGTGACACGATTTACACCAAGTGTGATTGCTAGAAATGCTGGAATGTACCACAATGAGAATGCTTCTCCTAGAATAATTATTGCAGATATAACACCAAAAACTGGGATGAAATTCATAAAAATAGCAGTTCTTGATGGCCCCATTTGTGATACCCCGTATGCCAACACTATGGTTGCGTAGACAATGAAAATGGCAAGATACAGGATAGCCAATATAACCTTTAATTTGACGTCAGACATAAAACTTAAAGTGAAATATTCAGGATTTTGAAAAGCAGTGGGGATCATTAAGAATAACCACCCGTAAAACATTATCCAAGTACTGAAATCAACGACATTAATTTTCTTAAAAACTGGCTTTGAAAATACCGTTTGTAGTGCTAAAACCAAAGATGCTCCTAAAATTAATGAATTACCCAATATACGATTTGGAACATCTGTGTTTGGGCTTTGTGTGAATATGATTGCAACTCCAGATAATACAAACCCTAAACCTAAGACTTTATTTTTTGTGAGTTTATCATCAGGAATAAAATAATTGGCAATTATCGCTGTTAAAGCTGGTGTCATAGAAAAAATCAATGTAGCATCCGAAGCAGAAGTCTGTTTAACACCTTCAAAAAAGAAAACAGTATAGATCGAAAATCCCAAAAGTCCAAGGATTGCAAGTTGGATATGAAGTTTGGCAGCACCGTTTTTGGTTTTTCCATACCAGATGCTATCATTATGATTTCGTCTATTAATCCAAGTTATTATAATAAAAAGTGGCAAAGATATGGTATATCTATAAAATGCAGCCCCAACTGGAGATAAACTCTCCCCGACTATTTTCCCTGCTGGCCAGGTGATACCACCTAATATTGAAAACACGAATAAAATAACATAAAGGCGTTTGTCTGATTTACCTTCTAATTCAGACAATTTTGTCTCAAGTTTTGTATTTTGAACGTGATCAGCATTTTGGATTATTGTCACAAATCATTACTTCACTTGACTAAAGTAATACCTTGTTATTGCCTACGCTACATATTGTTTTAGCTTAACCATATCTGAATATTATCAGAATTTTACATGGAAATAATGCCTAGGCAATATAAGATTTTATAATAACTTGATACAATGATTATCTATGAGTACAGAGATCCATTTGAAAGTTAGAAATGAATGTGAATTCTCAGAACTATCTGAGACTTTAGATAAAAAGCAATTTTTCACCTTCTGTAACAATTACTATGATCTAATCATGATGGAGGGTGAAATTTCTGAAGACGATGTTAATCTTGTTAAAAACAAGTTTGGAATTACAACAGATATCACTTATACCTCAGACCAAAATTCCGCTATAAATTATCTTATTATGGATTGTAGCTGTGAAAATAGCTATCCCGTTGTTCAAGATATAATAATGATAAATTTTGGGATTCCCATATCAGCAGTAAAATACGAAAAAGGGTGGGAATTTCATAGATTTGTATGTATAAGTAAAAAATTAGTTTCGAAAGTAATAGCGAAACTCGAGGAAAATTATGAGATTGAAATATTGTCAATTAAAGATGATGATTTTTATGGTCCTTTAGGATTTCATGGACTTGGAGTCAGTCAATTTCTTGATAGTCTGACTAAATCTCAACTTTCATTACTCCTTAATGCTTATAATGAAGGATATTACAAAATCCCACGTAAAGTCAAACTATTGGATATTGCTTCAGATCTGGGTTTATCCAGGTATGCGGTCGAATCACGATTAAGAAGGGGGGAAAACGCAATTATGGATCTTGTATTACCAATCTTGGATTTTGATCTAAAATGATAACATGAAAGTATAATCATAGATAATTAATGACCACAAGGTACTGGATATACAGATACTTCTACCAGATTCTGAATTTGAGTTCTAAGTCCTTCTTGTAACCTCAATGTAATCTCGTGGGATTCTTCAATTGTGTACTCCCTATTCATAACAATGTGTAATTCAGCAAATAATGACTGTCCAGAAGATCTAGTCTTGACTTCTTGGATTTGAGCAATTCCTTCGTAAGATTTTGATATATTTTCGATTTTTTCTATAAGTTCTAAATCAGCCTTATCCATTAACCTAAACCATAGAGTCGATGTTGTATCTTTAAGAATCATCAATATCATAAACCCGATTATTAGTCCAACAATGGGATCAATTATTGGGTAACCCATATAAGCTCCAAAAGCTCCAAATAACACTGCGAGTGAGGTTAATCCATCTGTTCTTGCATGCATGCCATCTGCAATCAAAGCTGCTGAACCAATTTTTTTCCCAGATCTAATTCTGTATTTTGCAACAAGTTCATTCCCGAAAAATCCGATTATCCCCGACAATGCGAGAATACCAAGATGATCCATTTCTACAGGATTGTATAGCCTCCTGATAGACTCCCAAAATACAACGAATGCACTAAAAGCAATCATCAAAATAATAAATAAGCCGGCTAAGTCCTCAGCTCTTCCATAACCATATGGGTATTTCTTAGATTTTTGCCTCAGATTCAATCGATACGCAATCCATAATGGGATTGCAGTAAGAGCATCAGAGAAGTTGTGGATGGTATCTGCTAATAAAGCAACACTACCTGTATACAATACAATAAAAAATTGGAAAACTGCTGTAATCATTAAACCTAAGAATGAAATTTTTAATGTTTTAATCCCCTCTTTAGAATTTTTTGCTAAATCATATTCATGATGATGATCATGAGAATGACCCAGAGACAAGAAATGCATTAATCGGGTAATAATCCCTCTACCGTGATCATGATTGCTATGCGGGTGGTCATGAGGTTGTTCATCATCATGTGGATGGTCATGATGATCAGTAGTAGAATCCAAATTATGTAAGGCTCCAGTAGAACTTACCTTCATCGATTTAATAAATATGACCTTCCATTTTTTGGCAGTAGGCAAGTTTTATACATAATGTAGCAATTATCTAGCATGATTTTTGTAGTAAAAACATCATACGTTTCCTGTATTTCAATAATTTGATTTTTTTATTTTATAGTGGCTAGCTCCAATTAACACAATAAAAATCAATATTGGGGTTAAATCATATGAAATCACAAAATGCGAAAAAACAGCTGAATCGACCGAAGTCTTAAATTTCGCACCAGAATTTGAAACGTTAAGCGTCAAATTATATATTTTGTGTGCAATATTTCTAAAACTAGATCCACCAATAATGGAGAAATGGTAATTACCATCTGGCAAATGGTCAAGAGTTTCTTTAATGATGAAAGTGGTTCGGAAATTTAAATAAGAAATACCAATTTCGACTGGAAACGCACCCATTGTATCATTGCAAACTTGTGAAGAACTACCATAATAATTCTTGGAAGCTTCTTTGAATATCACGTAAGCTACGAAATCATTATTCGAGCAAGGTGTTCCAACATATATAATTTCGTGAGAACGATTTTCCACAAAACCAGATATATTAAACGTCACCCTAGAAGATGAACTTGCAGAATTTACAACTATTTTCCATGAATTAACACTGGTTACTTTTGTATAAAAGAAATTGTTTTGTTCAGCTTGGATATTCAAACTTGACATCAACAGAACAAATGAAATCAAAGTTAGAAATATCAGAACTTTAATTTTCATAATTCAAGAAACGCTCGGACAGATTTAATTTGTACTACCAAAATATATGATTTAATAATTTATAACCCATTTCTTCAACAAGGACACCATATAAATCCGGAATCTTGATTATGGGTTGTTATACTGAAATCGTTCTATTCTGTTTTAATGTTAGTTTGTAAATTTATTTATCGTTGGGGTTTTTCTTTTCTACCAGTGACTAACATTTTCAATGCTGCACCGTTTACCTTGGTTATTCTCCATTTACTTCACTCCTCATTAAGAATTTGGATAACTTGAGCTATATCTAAACTTGGGGTACCTGTCATAGAGCTCTCTTTTGCGGTTTTAGATCCCCTTGGATGTAAATGGTGAGGTCTTGAGACCACATCCCATCTGTTATCGAAGTTATCATACCTAAGTCTATCATACTTCGATTGAGTATAGACAATTGAATACGAATACTGATCATAATTGTTGTAAACAATATAGACAGCAATTCCACTTAATAAAATTACTTTGAGCTCTTTACCACGTTTATTAAGTGTCATCGATTTAATTGTTGAACCAAGTTTTTCTACCAATAATGATTGAGCCTCTAGAATCTTCTGTAATGCATTCATGAAACACCCTAAGGAATTAAATGCTCTAATTCTTTTAATTCATCCAAATAATTTGTTAACAATATGGCATCATGTTCTGCTTCCTCTAGTTCTCCACTTTTTGCTTTTTCAATTAAAATTTCAACAGAATCTTGATTCCATTTTTTGAGAATTGCATTGATTTCTCTCCTGACTAACTCTTGTTTTGTTTGAACAAGATCTTTAGCAATTTCATATCTTATCGATACTTCTGTTGGAGATTCAGTCATTAAGTAAAGTTCACTGTTTAAGATATTTAATATTACTCAACGTATATTATAAATTGATAAGAATTAACGAATAAGTTGTGTCAATTGACTCTTAATTGTGATCTGAGATATTCTAAACATTAATACTAATCTTGGAAAAGAAACATGCTTATTCCCCTAATTTTTGAAAAGTTTCTTCAAATTCATTAAAAATATCATCCTCATTATTTGACCATACCTTATTTGGGATTCCGGATATATAAGCCAAAATAAGTCTCTTAACAGCTGATTCTAAAGTTTCATTCTCCAACCTAAACCTTTCAATTTTTATTACTTCATCAGCCGAGAATTGAATAGAAACTTTCTCCATAAATATTTATTACATCCCTTCAATATTAGATTTTGTATTTCTCTTGAGCGATTTTGCGTTTTTCTCTTTTCTGTTGTTTTTCACGTTCGTGAGAGCATTCGGTACAACGCAAATGATTATGAGCTCGTTTCTCCATTATGATCCCACAATCCAGACATTGTATCTTTATATTTTTCTCAAAGTAGTTAATGAGTAATTGATATTTGCTTTCCATTTTGATAGCGTTGAAATTGATAGGGTCATCTCCATATAATCCTTTGTAGAATATCTTACGCCCTTTTTTCAAAACTGATACCTGGTAACTCTCATTTTCATAACCTTCTCGTAATGTCCTCATAGAACACTGGATACCACGATTTTCGAGTTTAGATTTAAGAGTGTGTAAGAACGATTTGCTTCCTGACGCAAATGAAATTCTGATTTTTCTTCCAGTTTTACCAGTAACTTCGACATGGCCATCACCATCAAAATATCCTCTAACGAAAGAGAAGAAGTATTTGTCCGGTACGTATGGGAATTCCATGGTTCGGGAATTATTTTCAGTCATTCCTAGTTTATGTATATCTTTGACAATTTTCGATCTCGGAACATTTAACTCAAAATCTGTATATGTCCTTTTGTCAACATAAATGGGATGGTTGCTTTTAAGCAATTTCCTGATTTGCAAAAGAACATTTTTGTCTGAATTGCAGATTCTTAACTTCACTGACCCTGTTTTTCTTCTACGGATGTTTCCGTCTGCGAAAGTAAATCCGAGAACATAAGCCATTTCAGAAGACCAATTTGAGAAAAAGGCTTCATCGATTTCATATTTTTTTGCTGATGCTTTAACCTTTGGAATCTTCAGAGTACGAAATTGGTGCCGAACTGCTTCCTTAGAGACCCCTAATTCTTTTCCGAGAGTTTTGTATGTTAAATGTGAATTATCCCGCAAAAATTGGATATCTTTGCGAGTCCATAGTTTCATTACTTATTATATTGAATTGAGTATTTAAGCTCGGAATCTGGTGATATGTTTCTGATTTAAATCCAATCTGCTTTTTTTTTAATGATGACTTGCTTGAGAAATAATAATTATCTTTGGGGTTTTTCTTTTCGACCAGTTACTAACATTTTCAATGCTGCACCGTTAACCTTGGTTACTCTCCATTTTATCCCCGGAATGTCTCCTTTAGCTCCCCCTTTGGGACCACCTAGTTTTTCGACAGTTACTTCATCGTGAACATCGATGTAAAGTAGTCCACCATCATGAGGTACGAAAGCACCGATTTGTTTACCATTTTTACGTAATTGAACACGGACACATTTTCTGAGAGCGGAATTGGGTTGTTTAGCACCTACTCCATATTTGTCGAGAACGATAGCGTTGGCACTTGGGGCACCTTCTAATGGATCTGCCTTTCTGTCTAGACCTAAGGTTCTTCGTTTGTAATAACTATTTTTCCATCGAAAATGCTGTCTCTTTCGTTGTAGTTTTCGAGCAGCAAATTCTCCGTTTGGACTTTTTCGTGCCAATTAGATTCCTCTACATATTTTAGGTGAAAAGTATCTATTTTAATATTTAGATGAGTTTCGTTCACATTCGATCGGATGTGAACTGATAGTAAGTGGTTTAGTGCCTTGTGACATCGCCTAGTATGGTAATTTTCGATTTACTAAAAGATCCTTTTATAATTTTATAAAATATTGTAAGCATTGAAACTAGATTTCTAGTATACCCGTCATCGATTTCCTTTTGTAGTTTTAAATTATACTAATTATGAGTACTCTGTTAATTCGAGAAGTTCAAGATCTCATAGACCTTGGGGAGCTTGATAAGGCCTTAGAACTCTTAAAATCTTTTCCCGAGGATCTCGCTATTGAAAGTGATCTATATACCGGTTTAATCTTAATTGCGAAAGGTAAATATCAGTTAGCAATAGATCATGCTACTAAAGCTTTTGATTCTGCAAATATCACAGGTAGAGCGCTTAATATTCAGCGTGCGAACATTATCAAAGCATACGCCTGGGAGAATCTAGGTAAGTGGGATGAAGCTTACAAATATATTCTCGAAATCCAAAAAGTATTGGATACATTTGATACTGAAAGCCTCGCTGCAATGTGGTATTTTCGAACTGTATTGTATAATGCAAAAGGAATTGTGGAAACAAGAATTGGCAAACGCCAGGAAGCATTCCAGACTTATCAAGATGCACTTGAACTTGTTAAAACTATGGGAAACAAATCGTTAATTGGAGCGATTTACAACAACATGGGTCATGTTTGCATCCAGTTGGGAAATCCCAAACATGCATTTGAAAGCTACCAACAAAGTCTAAAAATTGCAAATGAGTTAAACAATAATTATCAAAGATATTATCCCTTATCAAATATTGGTATTTACTATTATAACAAAGGGGACATGATTAAATCGTACGATTTCCACAAAAGAGCTTTAGAAATGGCTGAGATTATTGATAACAAATCCAATATTGCCAGTGAATACCGAGAGATTAGTCAGATTCATCGTATGAATGGTAAATTGGACATTGCGTTGGAATATTTACAGTATAGTTTGAACCTAAGACAAGAAATTGGGAATCCAATCTGGATTACGTTCAATTTGGTCTATTTGATAGATATTGCTCTCGAGATGGGTGATGTCGAGCTAGCCCAAGTATATTCCAATGATTTGAAAAAATTGAATAGTGAGAGTGGAAGTAGATTAATCAATCAAATAACAAGAATGGCAAGTGGATTAATCTATAAAAAAAGTTCAAGGCTAAAAGATAAAGCAGCTGCAATTGATATTTTCAGAAGGATTGTTGAAGAGGACATAATAGATTATGATACCACGGTAAACTCAATACTCCATCTATGTGATCTTCTACTCTTTGAACTAAAACTGACTGATGAAGAGGAGGTGTTAATCGAAATTCATTTTCTTATGGCAAAATTAATTCAGATAGCCGAATCGAATAATTCTCACACTTTGATCTGTGAGATTCTAGGATTACAATCAAATATTGCACTTATTGAAAGTAATTTAGATTTAGCAATTAAATTACTCGAGGAAGCAATAACCATTGCTAAAGAGCATGAATCCTTTCATCTAGAAACGAAATATAACGAGTTGATGGAAGAATTAGTCAAACAGAGCGAATATTGGAATCAATCAATTGAGAGTAAAAACACAATTGCTAAAAGAATGGATATGTCCCATATTGAGGAATATTTACAAGACATCATAAAAATTAAGGATAATTTGTTTCAAAAGTAAAGATATATGCAATTTCATAATTACCTGAAATGTAATATTTTACGCGATTTAGAGCGATTTAAATGATAATTAATTGATCAAATCTATATTTTTGATAGATAAAGGGAGTGGAATGTACCAATTTCTTTTTTTAGGAGTAAGCAGGTGCGCACTTATAGTCAAATGTCTATTTTACAGCTCCAAGAAATGGTCAGTGAGGGCAAATTAGATACTGCTGTTTCATATATCACAGAAAATTTTTCGTCAAAACATTTTGAAAAAGAGATCTATGAATCAATAGTTTTTGTCACAAAAGGAGAACTTACTTCTGCAGTCAATAGTGCTATGAGAGCTCACGATATTTCCAAATCATCAGGCATACATTTGGAGCATCAGAGTTCTCATGTCGCATTGGCATATGCATTGTTGAAACTTGGAAAACTAGATGAAGCCAATTACTATATTAAACTGGCAGAGACGGGCTTCTCTATTGCAGAAAGTAATTATGGAGACAACTCTTTTTATTGGTATCGTACTTTGTATCAAGTGAAGGGAGGAATTAATACCCGAAGTGGTGAAATTGAGTCTGCAATCAATGCATATGAAAAATGCTTGGAATTATCAGTAATATTGAATAATCAAGGGTTTATCGCTGCTATTTACAATAATTTAGGATACACCTATAATTTGATCGGTAAAACCGATAAGGCATTCGAATATTATTCAAAAAGTCTTGAATCAGTAAAGCAGTTGGAAAATAAATATTATATGTATTACCCATTATCTAATATTGGAATCTATTACTACAACAAAGGAGATATGGCTAAATCAGAGAAATATCACAGTCTTGCTTTAGATTTAGCAAAAACAATAGGAAATAAATCAAACATAGCCAGTCAATATCGAGACATGAGTCAAATATTTCGATATAAAGGTGATGCAAAAAAAGCATTGGAGTATTTACAGAACAGTTTAGAGCTAAGAGAAGAAATTGGTAATCCAATTTGGCTCTCATTTACTTTAATTTATCTAATTGAAATTTCTATAGAATTGGAGGAAGAGGAATTAGCAAAGCAGTATTGTGTTCGACTTGATGAAATAAATCTAGAATTAAAAAATAATAAATTAATCCATCAAATCTCACGAATGGCTAAAGCGTTGATACTGAAATCACAGCATCGAATAAAACCAAAAAGTGAAGCGATGAAGATATTCAAACAAATAATTTCTGATGATATGGTGGATTACGATATGACAGTCAACTCCATTTTGCATCTATGTGAATTATTATTATTTGAGATAAGATTGACGCAAGAGGAAGACGTTATGATTGAACTACATTCATTGACTGCCCAATTAATCCAAATAGCTGAAACTAATAACTCACATCTTTTGATAGGAGAGATTTTGGGTTTACAAGCTAATCTTGCAATCATAGAAGGAAATTATAAACACGCATTGTATCTTTATGATCAAGCTCTTAAAGTTGCAGAAAAATATGATTCAGCTAAATTAAGCCGAAAGGTTAAACTCCTTAAGGAGCAACTGATCAATGAAAGTGAGGTATGGAGTAGCTTTACAAATGAAAACAATCCCATTGTTAAAAGAATTCAAAAATCAAATATTGAATCATACCTAAAAGAAATTATCAATATGAAGGATAACCTCTCACAAAAGTAGAAATTTCATAATCAGACAGAAAATTATCAGAAAAAGATGTGATTTGCAGACAAAATATTAGCCTTGCTGTCATCTTGAAAATCAATCTGCAAAGAGCCCAATTGATATGATCTCTCCAAATCACGGATATATGCCATTTTTTGCACGATCTCATCATCCGAATAGTCAGAGATGTCCTCGAAACAGCAATTAACATATTATTTCAATTTTATTTACATATTACTATTTAATAATAGAGTATTACAAAGTGGTAAGTGATAATTTGTATTAATCAAGAAAATTTTTGACGTAGAAGTCCATTCGAATGTTTATCTTTTTAATAATGATTAAGTATTATTATCATTGTACCATGGTTTCCGATGAAATTTTAAGCAGACAAGCTTCTCTAATCTATCAGAACACATTCGGATTTGAGCCTGTAGAAGGTGATATGAGAAACTGGCACGGCTTAGTTAATGATAAAAAGGGTAACACTGTCGGAATCACAATAACAATTCCAGATAAATATCCTAGTGTTGCACCGGAAGTGTTCATACAACAAGGTGTTGTACATCCAAATATTACTGACGGTAAGTTTCTTACTAGATCTATTGCTAGATGGAGATCTACCTATCATGTACATCAGATAATAAAAGAAGTTAGGCAAGTAATTTCATCGTCTGTGGTGAGATCTAGCACTGATGCTCCATTGAAAATACAACAACAGGAAGTTGATACTACATTAAACAACCAACTGACGATGTTAAAACAACAGCTTGAGATGAAAAAACATGAGTTTTCAAATGCAAGTTCGAGTACCATTAATCAATCAGAGGTGGGCAATACTCTGATTCAACTGACAGAAGACACATTGATTGATATACAAAATGAGCTCTTTGCTATGGAAGATGCTTATGATCGTGCGGATATGAATGGTATTGAATTCTCGAAACAATTTCTTAAATTGCAAAAACGATATTATATGATTGAAAAAACAAGTTAGTTTTATTTTGTTATTTAATTACGTTTGTGATTCAGCAAACTTTCTGTAATCAGGATTGATGGTTAAATCAACTATTCCGGTTCCTAAGGCAATTTCTTGACCGACCATAACATTTTCAATTATTCCGACAAGATTATCTGCTTCACCTCTAATTGACGCTTCAAGTAAGTGTTTAACAGTTACTTCGAAAGCAGCTCTAACTAATATTGATGAATTTTCACCTGAAATTCCATGACGTCCAATTTGTCTGATTTCACCTGTGTAAGTCATTAAATCAGCTACTAAACTAATATGTCGTGGATCAACTTCAAGTCCCTGTTTTTCCATTACTTCCATTGCTTCTCGTAGTATGGAGTTTCTTGATGCTTCAATTCCAAGAGTTTCTGCTATTTCATGAATATGATTAGTCATAGTACGTTGTGGATCGACACCTGGAATTCTTAGTGCTTGCATAAAATTAGATCCTTCTGAAACAACTTCATACTCAGGTTTATCCTCGCTAGTCTGTTTCCTTTTTCTAATTAAAACTCGTTTAACACCTTTTAATCCTTTAATTGGTATTTGTCTGATCTTTTCTGAAAGTTTTTGTAACTCTGAGAGTGGAGGATTTTCTTTGTCCAACATAACATGAATTAAACTGTCTTCTAGTTCTACACGCAGAGTCGATCGCCTATATTCGGTTTTTAGCTTAACTTCTTCAGGAGTAATAGCTTTGTCTTCTAGCAAACCCTCGTCTAACACAATAGTAACACGCTGATTAATTTGATCTAAATCTACAGATTTAGCTATATTAGCGATAGTTGTCAACTCAATATTTCTTGCAATAATCTTAGATTTTTCAGGATCAAATGCGAATTCAGGTTCTAGGGCAACTGTCATTGTTGGTGTTGATGGATTTCTTCTTGCATCCACAATCTCAATAAGTCTAGGCAATCCTAAAGTAACGTTCATTTCCCTTACACCTGCAAAATGGAATGTACGAAGGGTCATTTGAGTTCCTGGTTCCCCAATAGATTGAGCCGCAACCATACCAACCGCAGATCCTGGATCGATTTGAGCAAATTGATAAGATCTTTTGATTTCACTGATTAAAAGCCTCAATTGATCTTTTGTTATGTAAGTTTTGCCTGCTGGACTAGTATTAAGCTTTCGAGCGATTTTATTTGCCCGAGTAAATATTTTGTCCTCCAATTGCTCTAGAATATCAATAGTAATTGGTTTGTTTTCGTCGTCAACAAGTTTGGTAATTGTTGCTCTTACCTCTTTAGGTGTGAGATATTTCGATTTCGCCATGTTGTTTTGAGCCCTCGGATTGCAAAATCCCTGATAATCAGGTCCTAGATTTTGAGAGTAGTCACTAGGTTGAGGTTAACCTACTCAAATTACTGTTGATTAACCATTCATAAAAGAGTTACTTTAGTTCTACCTCATCATCAAACAATGAAAATTTCTACTTTGTATTTTTTAAAATTCAAATATTGTTTCTCAAATATTCTATTCTTTTTATTTGTAAATTTACGAAAATATTATTATTTTTGGTGATTTTATTTCGATTAGAATGAATGATGTTTCAAATTTTGAAGAACAATTCTCTCAAGATACATCATACTTTGAAGATGATGAATTAAAGAGTTTGACAAAATTTGCACTTCGAATACAATTAGCAGCCACAGGAATTGCAACCTCATTCATACTCCTGTTTGTACCAAATGTAGAAACAATAACTATTCTATCATTTCTTTTTGGGTTCTTATTCCCGACCGTATATGCTCTTAGTATTACTCTCACAATGATAATCGGTTGGGAACTATTGTTGACGATGGTAATCTCATTTTCAGGAATCACGTTTTTCTTCAAATTAGTCGCATGGTGTCTAATTACGTTACTAGGAAGCTTTGCTAGAAAGATAAAAATAACAAATGCTTATGAATTCGGATTCTTTGGATTTTTATCTGCATTACTTTTTGATTTTATTGTCACACTTTCAATCCCATTAGTTTTTATCACAGATGAAGGTAATTTTACTAATGTCCTAATCGCTGCATTAGTTTTTGGGATCCCATTCACCATCTCACACGTAATTTCAAACTCTCTCCTTTTTTCATTTTTCCCTAAAATTACAAAGGGAATATTACCAATTCTCAATGCAAGGTTTTCGCACATCCTAAAGATTCGGCGAAATCATTTCGAGAATGGAAAAAGATTTGGTCTCGCAATGTTTGTTGTTTTTCTTCTGATGTTTGCAGTATTAGGTATTGGAACTTACAGATTTGTTGATGATATGAACTCTGATGGAGAAAACATACTCATCACGATCCAATTGCATATTTCATATGGTGATGTAATGCCAGATAATCACTTCGAATTTGACGTGAATACCAGTCTATCAGTCCTAGAAGTTACGCAATCCAAGGTTAATCTATCAGTCAAATATTTCTATGGATTACCTTATGTCGAAGCAATTAATGGAGTCAAAGAGAACAATGATTTATCTAACCATTTTTGGATTTTCTATATTGATAATGTAAAGTCTCTAACTCATGCGGGGACATCTTTAAGCAATATCAATGTGATTAATGGGAGTGTAATCCTGTGGAATTACGAATCGGCTAATTAAACGCAATTAATTATAAATTTAGAAATTAATTAAATATTATTTGATGCAAACTATTGATCTAATTATCGATTTCATCTTCACTATCAAGGATTTTGTTCATAAGAACATCTAGATTAACAGCTTTTCCATGATCTGATTTTGCTGGATCGACATTGTCATCTCCGAATTGGAATTGGATGATTGCGCCTGAAGAGTTTCTTACTGTTTTGTCATATTGGGAAGATAGATCTTGCATAGCATTAACTAATCGTCGTTGCATATAACCACTGCTTGAGGTACGTACTGCTGTATCTACCAAACCCTCTCGTCCACCACATGCATGCATGAAGTATTCAATTGGACTTAATCCAGATCTGAATGATGAATCAACAAATCCTTTACCATCTGCGGAAAGGTCTCCTTGTCTAAAATGAGGTAAAGTTCTGCCGGTATATCCTCTTTCTATTCGATTACCTCGAACTGATTGTTGACCTACACATGCACTCATTTGACCAAGATTCATATAACTTCCTCTTGCCCCAGTTCTAGCCATAATTACTGCTTCATTCTCCATTCCAATTAGTTCTGCAGAAATTGTTGCAGCTTCATCACGAGCTTGAGACAATACATTTTGAACTTCTGCTTCTAATGTATCCTTCAATGACTGCCCTGGAGCACGTTCAAGTTTCCCATCATGGAACATTTGAACAAGCTCATCTACACGATCCTTCTTTGCTTGTAACAAATCAGCGATCTTTTGACGACCCAAATCACTGACATCTACATCATCTAGACCCATTGAGAAACCCCAACGAGTAATATATGCACTTAGCATTTTGGTTATTCCATCAAGAAATATTCTTGTTGCGACGGAGCCAAATTCTTTTAGAATTCGGTGTAATACACTGTTTGAGACTTCAGCACCAAAACCATCTTTGTCAATTATGCCTTTGAGTAACTTACCATCAACAATTTGTACAAACCCTTCATGAGGACATGTATTAACTGTACATTCTTCAGGGGTTTCACAGAATTTGTTTCTCATCACATAATTGAGTTTTGTAGGTAAAAGAGTACTAAAAAGAGCTTTTCCTGACCACATGGGTTCACCAGTTTCACTGAAATGATCTGGTTCAGGGAGGTTATCAACACCAGCTGCAGTTACAAGTTCGCTTGCAATTTCACGAGTTAACCAAGTTCCATGTTTTGTGAATAAATAGGCACCAGTGATAAAATCTTGAATTGCTCCAATTATTGGCCCTCCATATCTTGGAGTAGATATTTGTTCTTGAACTAACATCAAAATGTTAGCTTCAGCTCGAGATTCTTCTGATTGAGGAATGTGTAAATTCATCTCATCTCCATCAAAATCTGCGTTGTATGGCCTGCATACACATAGATTCAATCTGAAAGTCTTATAGGGCATGACTCGAACATGATGAGCCATTATACTCATTCTGTGTAGACTTGGTTGTCGATTGAATAAAACAACATCACCATCTCGAAGATGTCTTTCTACAGTAAATCCAGGTCTTAATGAATCAGAAATCAAAGTTGGATCACGAACAAATCGCAAATCCACTCTTCGACCATCGTCACGAATAATATAATTCACTCCTGGATGACCTCGAGGACCTCGCATAACGAGCTCTTTCATTTCTTCTATATTCCATTCAGTCACTCTTTCTGGAACTGTAAGGATTTCAGCAATTTCTTTTGGTACTCCTACCTCGTTAATACTTAATAGAGGATCAGGACTAATTACAGTTCTTGCAGAGAAGTCAACACGTTTACCAGATAAGTTGGATCTAAATCGTCCTTCCTTACCTTTTAATCGCTGTGTGATAGTTCTTAGAGCTCTACCACTCCTGTGTCTTGCTGGAGGAATACCACTTACTTCATTATCAAAATAAGTTGTAACGTGATATTGGAGCAATTCCCATAAATCTTCAACTATAAGTTGTGGTGCTCCAGATTCTCGGTTATCTTGTAATCTTTGATTAATTCGGATGATATCTACTAATTTGTGTGTAAGATCATCTTCACTTCGCACACCAGAATCTAAGGTGATTGATGGTCTGACTGCTACTGGTGGAACAGGTAGTACTTCAAGGATCATCCATTCTGGACGAGCATGTTTAGTATCTATTCCCAATAGAAGAGCATCATCGGCAGGAATTCTTTTCAATTTATTTTGGACATCTAAAGCAGTTAATCTATCACTAACTTTGTTTCCATCTGCAGTTTCATATTCAACATAATATGTTGTAGGTTTTTCAAGTCTTATTTTATTTTGAAATGCATCACA
>JAAFKL010000053.1 GCA_021399405.1 Candidatus Heimdallarchaeota archaeon
GCTTATCGTTGAAAATAGTTTTAATAAGCTCATATTGTTTGATAAGTTCCGTGTTGATATATTCGTTCATCTTATCCGGCTTGAAATTTATGATCTTTTCACGAGATTCATTATCCACTGTAGCTATCTCTACAAGCTTATCTGGCACGGATTTATTTGAAAATAATTCATATAACTCATTGGTCCATTCAAGAGCAGAAGCAACTTGACTCCAATCTGTCTTTAATCCTTTGTAATAATGACCAAATATATTTCTGTATTTAGTTTGGTTGTCATCGATTTCAGATTTCAATTGTATTGAGTTTTTTATTTCGGCTAGAGTGGTTATTGTGATTTTATAATCTAATTTTCCTCCCTTGAATAATCCCGATAACTGCTTCATATCTGCCCTATAACTTCCTTTGAATATTCTAAAGAATGAATCATATTCATTGATAAACATAGCGTGTAGCTTCTGTATATTCAAACCATATACTTTTTCATCATATTTAGATAGAATATTCTCTCTGCCCTTTTGATATTTGGAATGTAAATTCTCCGCCCTTAGAGCCGTCTCACCAATGAGGTTTAGATCTTGGTTATTAAGCCACGATTCAGGGGGGATTGGTGAAGATGATAAATGGTTTCCCCATCTACAAAGCCGTTCGCACACACTCAGGTTTTTAGGGGAAGAATAGGCCATGAGTTGAGCTAAAATCTGGCACTTTTGTTCCACATTCTGTAAGCTTTCCTTGAATTTCGAAAAATTATCCATAACCGAGTTTTGTACCTCGAATGAATATTGACTGAGATTACATCCATTCCACGGGTGTTGTGCATGATTATCAAATACATGATCCATAGAAGTTAATCGATCTAATAATGTATCGATAGTTTCAATAGATTCATCATTCAGATTTGCAATATTAGGCACTTTGAACCGAATATCTGGAGCAGTCTCCAAAGCTGCAAGTTTTCCATGGACATGATAAGCAGAAACATTCAGTCTAGTTCTCTTTTTGTGAAGGGCCTGGACATATGCATTGAGTATCTTCCTAAGTTTTTTTAATTCACTTAGTTTTTGAATTTTCTGGCTACTGACTTTTTGTTTGTTAATTCGAGTGTCTAGTGTGTTTCCCAACTCAGTCATTACTTGTTTTTTATTAGCTTTATGGCTATGAAGCTCTAAACAAAACTCCCCTAAATTATGGGCATCTAATCTTTTTTTCACAACCTCTAATGCTGCCATTTTTTCACTTACAAATAGAACTGTTTTGTCGGCTTCCAAACACTCGGCAATAATATTAGAAATAGTTTGGCTCTTACCCGTGCCAGGTGGACCCTGGATTACGAAGCTCATTCCTCTTTTTGCTGCTATTATTGCTTCTTGCTGACTGGAATCTGCATCTAGAACCTGATAAGTATCTTCAGGCGTTACTTCATTATCAAGTTCTTCAGCTGTCGGTAAATCACTGGGTATTTGAGGTAATTTTGATCTGTCTCCAGCCAATGCACAAATAATGGGATGGTTCTCAAGATGGTTATAGTATTTCATTAAGTCATTATACATGATAAATTTCTTGAAAGAGAATAAACCTAGATGTACCTCATTTGATATTTTCCAGCCAGATAATTTAGTGATTTTAGCTTCGATTTTTTTATATTGATCTACCAATTTGAAATCGTCTAAATTATCTGGAAGTTCTGGGAGTGTTAAGTTAAAATCATTAGCTAATTTCTGAAGTAGAGTAGGATTAAAAATAATTTCATCTTCCAATATCTTCAATTTGAAAGGCTCGTTAATAGATTCTCTTCTAATCTTAACAGGAACTAAAAATAATGGTGATTTGATTGTTTTATCACTAGAATCTGCTTCATTCCAATGTAACATGCCAAATGTAACATAGAGCAAATTCACACCTTGCTCATGAAATGCAGTTCTCCATCTCAATCTGAGAGTGTTTACGGCCCTATTTTGGTCTGATTCATTTTTGGGTGTAATTAGGTCACTCTGATTGAGGCGATATCTACCATAATCTATTTCTGATAATGGCATTTCCTGAATTTCATTGAAAATATTCTCTTGCCATTTAAATGTCATTTCCCGACCCTTTTGGAAAAGAATATCAAAAAGATCTTCTGGTTTTGGATGGATTAATTTAATTGAGCCCGTTTTAGTCTCACGGAAATTCAGAAGCCTATTTTTTTTACTAAGGTCTATCAGGTTTGCCTTCCAATATTCTACCTTCTTGTCAAACAGGGGATTGTCATTCATATCGGAGCCTCTTCTTTCAATAGGGAAACATTGGTGATTTAACTTATTTTCTGAATATAAGCATAAGATAAGGCCCGAAAAATTACAATCGGCACCGAGCGAGCAGGCTGAATCTCGGCAAAGCTGAACTTTCAGAATCTCGGCAAGCCGAGCTTCGGCGGGTTTTCTTTTTTTAATTGCGATTTTACCCATAAATCCACGCATCTATTTTATCAAACACGGTAACTGGCTGTGATCAATAGAGTGTTTGATTTGTCCGTCTTTCGCTATTGATTCCTACCCAATTAGGAAAAAAATTATCTTCATTATTGCGTAAATTATACGAAACCTTATTGAATCTTTAAAAATGCGTGCAATTTACTGAATTCGTACCACGCCTGAATGCCGTAGCCTTCAGGCTTGCGGATGAAAGGCGATAATCATCAAATTGTTAGAACTGGTGCGAATTTTCTAATTGCGCTTCTGCGCGATTAGAAGAGCAAACACAGGTTGGTGTTTGATCCAGTAAGGGCTCGATCCTCTCGCTATCATAACTTAAGCTTGTATCTTATCGCCCTGCCCACTCCAATTTTCTCAATGAAGTCCTTCTCTTCCAGCCCAAGTTCAGTAGTTCCCTAATTTCCTCCTAAATTTGAACGTTCAACCACAGCCATATTCAGCATCTCCCTAGCCTTTCC
>JAAFKL010000054.1 GCA_021399405.1 Candidatus Heimdallarchaeota archaeon
GCAGCCTCAGTTTTGATAACTGGAACGGGATATCGCGCTCAATTAGCTATTATTGACAATGATTTCACTTTTGAGTTGTTTGACATAATAGACCCTCCCACGGATACCTTTATCTATAAAACACCAGTTGCAGCAGGAGATCTAGATGGAGACGGGCGAGATGAGGTAGTTATGGGTACTGCCTATGGATCCTCGGCAGGTTCTGGGGATATGCATATCTATGAATATTTGCCAGAGGATGATAGCTATGAGTTAAATACCTCAATTGGAGCGAGTTTTTTGGATACCTGGCTAGATATAGGTGATGTTGATTGTGATGGACTGGATGAGATAGTCGGTTCTGGTCGTTATCATACCGGTGTAATTGATGATGCAAAGCATTCCTATGCAGTGATGGGATCAAATACAGATGTTGGTGGTGTAGTACGCATTGGGGACTTGGATGGGGATGGAGTCAGATTAAAATATACCCAAGAATCATGGAATAACACACCACCCCCTGGTGTTGTTGCTGTTATAGCAGCACCTCCCCTCTATGATGGAATAGATCAGAATTATATATCTAGTTATACTGCATTTGGACAGGAAACATCTATAGGTACGGGAATTGGCTCAGAGATAGGTACAATAATAAGCACAACTTACTCATTTGAGCAGGCTTTTGATCTTCAATTTATTGAACTTTGCAGTTTTTCAGCAAAACGGACAGTTGCGTCTGAATTTATTCGAACAAACACCAAAACCCACACTGAAATTAAAACTACAAGCCATGCGACTGGTTGGACAGATAACTCGGTTTTATTTCATGTTACCTCCTATACCTCATACAAATACCAAATCATTCATCATCCATATAACTCTTCTCTAGTCGGTTCCAATATGACTATTGATGTTCCTGATTCACCTGTGTTGAATGCTTGGACAATTCCATATTTCAATTCTGTTTATGATCAAAAAGTGGGGCCCGAAACTTTGAATCATACAATAGGTCAGCCTTGGACCTATCCATCAAAAAGTGAATCATTTGTTATGGCACCAAATCGCTGGGAAGCAGGAGAACAGATTGTGGGTCAGGGATCAGGCTTCACAACAATCACAATAGAGGTTGCTGAGCAACTTTCATCGGGTATAGAGAAGGTGGAATCCTCAAATTATGGTCTTGGGGGAGCTATTGCAGGTACTGGATATGAACGTTCTCGTGGAACTCATGATTCAGATATTTTTGAAATCATCGTTGGAGAATCAGCCATATTTGAAGGCTGCGTTGGTTATATTGCCAATGAAGAAATATGGGGCGAATTAAACTATACTTACAATCTATTTGCCTATTACCATATGACTCCAGATGACCGTACCTACCTTGTAATTAATTACTATGTGGTGGGAGCAAGTGTTTTTGTGCCCACAACTACTGCACCAACAACTAGTGTGACTTCATCGGTTGAGACTACACCTGGTGATACAATTCTTGATGATAGTCCTGAAGGTTTTCTCTCAACTGGATACGGAGTACTTGGCTTTCTTATGATTATTACAACTATTCGAGCCATAAGGAGAAAAAGAGATTAGATTAACAAATTTTGATTAATAGAATTATTAGTCCATTATTACTTGCATATGAAATGCACTTCTGGACTTCAACCATAGCTTGCTCATTTGCACGTAATTTCCAATCGTTGATAATTCAAAACAATAAAAAATGAACACTGTTACTCTACAATTTCAATTAATTTCTTAGCACTGGCAATATTATGAGTTAGTTCTTTGAGGAAAGCTATCTGCCCCTCCCAATGTGATTTCTCAAAATAGTCCTGAAATTTGAGAACACTGGTGATATGGTTGAGGTCAATCATTACTTCTGATTAATATCAATTTTTTTGAAATTACCCTATTACTGATTTCTTCTTAATTAAGAGGAGAACTACTGTGATTATTGCTACCCCGGCAAATGCGATAATGACCGGTGATGGGTTAAATTTATCAAACGATTCTGCTACATAACGATATACCCTGAAAAATCCCCAATTATATGGTACTCTCATTTCCCAAACTACTTCACCTTCAGGAGTTACTTCAATAGCAACCCCACCAAAATCCTCATGATATGCAGGTAAAGACCTATTCCATTGATGATAATTACTTCCAAATCCTCCTAAATAATTTCCATTAGGCAATAAACTTGCACTTCCCCAATGAAAACTATAATATTGCTTCGGCGCAGTCCATCTAAATACCTCATGGATCTCCATACTCTTTTCATCAATTCTAATATGCAGAATACTTGATCTCTGACTCTCGGGGTCATTATTCTGGATGGAAGTCACATTTCCATTTCCATTATCAAACATGACAAATTCACCATCACCCACATATCTAACATCATGTGGAGTATACCAGAGATGTTTAACTTTTATACCATCTGCATTGAATAATTCAAAATCACCATTCCAACCAGCTATCCAATCAGTCTCTCCTGTGGCATGATCGATCTTTACAAATTGATTCATTCTTCGCATATTGATGTCCATATCGGATTTATTTGAAAATTATACTCCAACCTCTCTTAATAATCATGAAACAAGTATTTTGCCAACCCTCAATCTAAAATACAAATCTCATGGTTTGTGTTTGATCACCAATGATGACGAACTAAAAGTAATAGTTCCAGAAACTGTCTATAGTAATCGACTAGGAGCAACGAGGAATTTTATCATATATAAGAGGGCAAAAGAATTTTTGATTGATCATTATCCTCATCTGCGAATGGATAAGGTTGCATTATTTGACGATGGGACAATTATCGGTCTTTAATCATGTATATTGGACCAAATGCTTAGATCTAAGTGATAAAATCTTGTTATTTTATAATACTAATTACTGAATTACATTACTTTAAACTTTTAGAGACTAGGGTTGTATCCCCTGATAATGATACTGATGATAACCACCACAACTCCCAAAAAGAGATTGAAATAAATTGCTCTATATATCCACTTTTTCCTAATTTCAGGTTTGGGAATTTTATCAATTTTCTTGAGTTTCAATATTATTAGTACTACCATCAAGATAGAAAGGATAATCTTTATGGATAGAGCCACAGAGTAGAAATCAAACCATTTCAAAAACAAATAAACACCATTTTCATCTTTTGGAATAAGTACCATACCCGAAATACTCACTAAGATAGAGCTTAGGATCATCCAGAATGATAATCTTTTGATGATTTTATTCATCAGATCACTTCGTTCCTTGTGTGAAACAATAGTTTGTTGGATGATTGGCAAGAATACAGCGATATAGACAAACATTCCACCTACCCATATGATAGTCGCGAAATCATGTATTAGGACCATTAAATGATGAGCCATAGATAAAATAAGAAAAGTAACTGTTTTATAGCTATTGCTAATTTCTATACTGCTCTCTAGATACTCATCATAAAATGATACTTCGGGGTTGTGAATTGAATAATTAAAAATAATCTGAAGCTAAATACCACCATCCTTTAGAAATTAAAAACAGGCAAAAAGTATCCGACATTATGATATAAGGTACCAATAAAGTTCTTAGGCAAGCGGTCAACTTGGCAATTATGAGTAAAATTGTATTAATCAATGTAAGTATCCTGGATGTGAGAGAAGGCAAGCTAATTCCAAAGAAACACATTATCATTGCTGATAAGAAAATTGTCAGTATCCAGGACGATATACCCCAAGTAGAGGACGCAGTGGTTATTGACATTGCCAATAAGGTAGTGATGCCCGGACTTTGCGATGCTCATGTGCATGTTCTTGCAACCACGGCTGATCTCCAGAGTCTTGGGTCACAATCACCCAACTATTTGATGGCACAATCCATGATTTTGATGAGGGACATGCTGATGCGAGGATTCACCACAGTACGTGATGCAGCCGGTGCTGATTGGGGTATAGCAAAAGCAGTTGAAGATGGTATTGTCGAGGGACCAAGAATACTATACTGTGGTTATGCCTTATCCCAAACTGGTGGGCATGGAGATGGTCGGGGACCTGGGGATGACAGTGAGAATTTCTGTTATAATAATCCTGGACTAGGGAGGATATGTGATGGGATTTCAGAGGTTCGTAAAGCAGCGAGAAATGAGATAAGGAAGGGGGCTCATCACATCAAGATTATGGCATCTGGTGGCGTGGCATCACCAACTGACAGGGTAGACAGCATCCAATTCTCCGAGGAGGAGATTAGTGCAATCGTTGATGAGGCTCAGTCAGCAAAAATATATGTAATAGCTCATGCGTACACTGCAGATGCGATAAACCGTGCCCTGAAACTGGGTGTAAGATCTATAGAACACGGGAATCTTCTAAATCAGGAATCAATTGAATTATTTCTAAAACATGATGCTTTCCTAGTCCCAACTCTGGTCACCTACCAGGCCCTATCTGAGGAGGGAATGAAGTATGGTCTCTCCCAAGATTCTTACGAGAAATTATCTGTGGTATTAGATGCGGGTCTAGATAGTTTGGAACTGGCCTACAAGCATGGTGTCAATATTGCCTATGGTACAGACCTACTGGGTGAGATGCAAAAAAGACAGCTCGAGGAATTTACAATCAGAGCTAAGGTTATGTCCCCAATTGATGTCATAAGAACAGCAACCATCAATGCTGCAAAATTATTTGGAATCAAGGGAATCACTGGACAGGTAGAAATTGGAGTGATTGCTGATCTGCTGGTCTTAGATGGAAATCCCATGGAAGATTTGAATGTTCTTGTAAATAGTGAAGACAACCTTAAATTGATTATGAAAGATGGAAAGATTTTCAAGAACACTTTGTAATACCTCAATCATTTGAAATTTTAAAAGGATAGATTAGCAATAATCACATTCTCGATTCACTTATTATGAAAATTAAAGAATTTATAATGTGGATTAATTTCCCACGTAACGATTATTTATGCAATAGAATCTCTTAGATGTAAAAAAGTTAATCAGTTCCCAAAAGCCTAAAATACATTATTACCCCACATTAATTGTATTAAATGGACACTCCTAATTTTGAGAAGGTATACAGTTTTTTGTCTGACTTCGAAAATGAATATGACCTTGGAAGACTGACAAGGTATAAAACATTAACTCCAGAACTTATTGAACTTGCAGAAAGGGCTGGGCTTGCTCAGGAGGAAGATGCAGCGCGTGCTCTTTTCATTTCTGATTTTATCGTTACATCCTCAGAGGTTCCAACAGAAGTAAATGATGAGGAACGGCGGATTTCTATCATTAAATTCTTCATTGATGGTTTTCAGAGAAATCAAGATTCAGACAAGCTGATGAGAGCATTTTATCTTAGTCAAAAAGTAGCGCAGGCAATTAAGAGAAATGATTACTTCCTTGCAGGCAGGGGACTTGATCGTGCCAGTTCACAAATAATTTTCAAGGATATCCTAATTGCTCCTTATCTTGAGGTGGCTAAGCATCTGCTGGGTGAGGGTGAACCTTCCTGGGAACTTGCCCTGTTGGCGTCTGCTGTTAAATCATCGTTACCGCATTTGGAAATGAGCGCATATGCAGGTGCAAAATCTGCTGATAACCTGCTTCCCCACACTTGGAAGATATTGGGAGAATTTGAGAAAACTCACAAGGTTGATAAAAATGACTTGATGAGTATACCTAATATTGATAAATCACAAATAATTTTGTTGACTAAGTTCAGTAATCTACCTCACATAGGCTTGACTAATATTAAAAAACAAGTAGATGTACAGGAGAAGGTTCTTGTAAATGATTTGCTGAATTTTATGGAAGAATCTGACAAGGATAAATCTATTCTCTATGTCAGTGGAAGCGTCATGAACTCAGATGAAAATGTTCTACTGGTCAGGAATGGGAAGGTTGAGGGAAAACCTCTGGTCATCATAAAAACTCCAGCCGATGAAGTGAATGTAACTGAAATGTTGACCCTATTGGAGCAGAGATCATTGGAGGGTAATGCATGGAATGAACTGTATAACAAGCAGAGGGTGATGGTATCATACGAGAAGGTGACAGA
>JAAFKL010000055.1 GCA_021399405.1 Candidatus Heimdallarchaeota archaeon
AGTGGAATGTCTTCTTCTATTGATTCATCGATTATCTCTACTTGAGACATAGCTACATCTGGATGATATGATTGCATCACCGGTCTGGCTTCCTCGATTGATTTCTCAGCTATAATATTTATCTGCTCTTCTAATTGTTCTTCAAGAATCTCGATGACTCTAAAATATGACCAGAAGTAAGGGAGTTTGCTAAATACCTCTTTAAATTTGTGCAATCTTTCTTGAGCGAATGGGATGGTGGTTTCAAACACCACGGGCTCATTCATGAATTCTTGAAAATTAGTTTCATAATTTGGATCATTTTCGAATTCACCTTGAAATAGGGAGATACTTTCCGGCATCACTTCTTGTCGTGTTTTGATGTGTTTCTTCTCAAATAAGAAAAACCATGAAATAGGGATCCCATCTGTTGACCTGAATTGAGGGTAATTATCTGGAGTGATACTTATTAAATCTAGTCCGATGTACAAAAATGCTTCTCGAATAGACTCATCACTCATATATATAATTTAAACACTATTGCTCTTATAAAATTCCTTCTTTCTACAAATAAGTTTGTGTAAAACGCCTCTACATATAACTAGGAAATTTTCATATTTTATTTGATCGACACAAGGATATCAATTCATAATACTTTTTATCTAAAAAATTAATAATCTATTAGATAACATATATGGATGATGTCATTGAATTTGCTGTAAGTGAAAATACAGCTTTGAAAATCAAGTCAAAACTAGGAAAAGATCAACTAGCTTTGATGGAAACATACTTGAGACAAGAAAATTTTGATGAGTTTTATGACTTGATTAACCAATGGGATTTGAATTATAAATCTATCAATCAGGTGAAGCATTCGATTTCCAAGAATACACCAAGTATGACTTATCAATGGGGTATTAATCTGCTAGATGATAATCGAGTATCAAGTTTAATCGTAGCTGGGTTGATGATGATTAAAGCAGAAATTTGGAACAGAGATCTGCCTAAAACAATAGAAATTATCGAGAAATTCGCTAACTTTTCAGAATGGAGAGTGAGGGGTGTAGGTATAAATTTATTCAGTCAAAGTTTAATAAAAAGATATCCAGAATTCAAAGATTTATTTAAAAAATTCATAAATAGCGATTCATCAAAACTGCGAAGAGTAGCTATTTCAACATCACAGGAAATTTCACTGTATAAGGGTAAAATAACCTTCATGGACAATGATTTTCTAGATCTCTTAACTCCATATTTAACAGAAAAAGATCCTTATGTATCCTCAGTCTCAAATGAAACTTTTGGAAATTATATCAAAAACTACCCTGATTTATTTTATGAGTGGATTGGAGTGAAAACAGATAATATCACAGATGATTTCAGTAAAGCAAGTATTCTGTATATTCTATCTAATTTCCATGCTACAAAGCATTTGGAAAAGTCATGCGTCATTATTGACAAATTCATCCGGGAAGACGATGCCAAGATAAAAAGAGCAAGATCTGCAGCATTAAGGAATCTAGCCAAATATCATTCCAAGAATATATCGTCTTGGCTTGAAAAAAGAATGAATATCCCCCAGGCAGTCGACCATTGGTCTGAATTACAGATTGATGGCTTGTTGGATTCCTTATACTAGTAAATACTTATACTAGATCAGCAGATCTAATGAGTTTTACATCTCCTTGATTGATCTCTACAAAATGTGGGTCAACTTCCGAATAAAGACCGATATTTGATGAAAATATTGATAACACCTTTTTATTGAAAAACCAACGATAGCCCTCTGAATATGCCTCGTGTGAACGAACAATCAGCTTTAATTCATGTAATTTGAGAAAATTTTCCACAATCTCTTGACCGAAATAGAATATATTTTCTCCTCGGTAACTTTTACTGTAAGTTTTCAATTTCTCTCTAGGATCATTCCAAAGTAACTCACCATATGGGGATTTTTCTAAGGGGTCCTGAGGTTTTGGCTCTAATCTCATCAAGTGGAAGAATATTGAGACTACAGGAATTCCGCCATGACAAATGAATGCCCATGAACCAAATTTAGAGGCTAGCGGAAGCAAATCAAATGCAATGTTGAATTCTGAATAGAGTAGATTGCCATAAACATTCTCGCACCTGTCCTTAAATCCATAAAACTCATTAATTGACCTAATTTCATGATTACCACGCAAGAAAAATACTTCATTGGGATCCTGTACTTGTCTAATTATTAAATGAATTAAACACTCGAGCATTTCTGATCCTCTATCTATGATATCACCATTGAATATGATTTGATCATAGTTCTCCGTATCAAATAAATTGATCGCTTTTTTGAATTGCTCATAGTCCCCATGCAAATCCCCAACCACCAAGGATTTTTTGTCTGGGATATCTATGATCATTCTTTGTTTTCGAAGTATTTGCTTCCAATGGTAAATTAATTCCAATAACATACCTTCATGAATGATCTCAACATTATCAAGACCTGCAGTACAATATTCCAATACTTCCGATTTAGTATATTGTAGATCTATTAAATTCAACCTCTAAGGAAAAATACTATTTAAAGTTTATAAAAATTAAGATTAAAGAAGATTGTAATACAAGCTAATTTCCTAAAAACCTTCTTTATTATTATCAATATTATCAGGCTGTACCTCTTCCAGAATCATCTCACCAACTATTCTCATTCCCAAACCTTCAAACATTCTTAGTGAGGCAATATTTTTGTCATAAACCTCACAAATTAGCTTTGTTATCCCCTTATCTTCAAAATAAGTAATTGCTTTTTCAAGTAACTTTGCACCTATTTTTTTACCCCTATGCTTAGAAAGAACTCCAATACCTGCAACAGCACCTACTCTCTCACCAGTTTCCAATGGATCATCCTCAATAGTGAGGTAGATAAAACCTGCCATCGAATTGTATAGCATAGCGATGAAAGTTCTATCTTCTGGAAAACCTAAGGCCTCTTCCATCGAAATCTCCCTAGTGGGATCAGGTGAGGTGATGAAAATAATATTGTACAACTGATGAAAATCATACATGTCATTATCGTGATTATAATTTTTCAAGGTAACATCTGTCCCTACCATACTACTAGAAATTTTAGAACGTAACTCCTCTAATTTCTTTTTAGCATCTTCATAGCTCATCTCCAATCTGAAGAAGCGATGCTCCCCTGTCCTTCTAAACCCACGACTCAGATCCTGCCTCGAAGCTTTGACTAGAAACTTACCTGTTTTAATTCTAACATATTCAACTGATTTGTCAATAATATTGGGTTTATCTTCATCGATTTTGATATTTTAATTGGATATTAGATTATTAATAGGCTTATGCAAGGATCTCGATTAAATTACATTTTTCTCACCTTAATTAGGAGGAAGGCAGGGTAATCAGTTAAATCATTGTAGAAATCTCTTGGATATTTATATGCGAGCTCTTTGTTTACTTTTGGCTCTCTCATCTCATCAAATATATATCCTATTTTCATCAAACTATTCAAATATTCACTTATTGATCTAGTAAAATAAAGCAGACGAAGTTTTGGATCAAAATCAATAACTGTGACCCCAGAGGAGTATTCACGAAATATCAAAATTTTATCTTCATTTCTCTGGCTATCTTTGGGAAGCTTGACAGTATTTGTTGTCGGCCATCCAAAGCATGGGTGAGTAATAGAGAAGACAAACACACCTCCTGGCTTCAATAATAAAAATATATTGGAAAAAATTTTCTTGTAAAGGTCCATATCCATGATGGCCATATTGGAGAATATCTTATCAAACCTATTGCCCTTAAGTTTTGATCCAATCTCTGTGGCATCATAATTATAATATGAAATTCCTAGTTTTTCTTCTTTCTCCTTTAAGATCCCGTAATTAAGCATATTCTGTGAGATATCAATTCCAGTCAATTCACACCCTTTTCGAGCAAGGATACGACTAACTGTACCCTCACCACAGCCCACATCAAGGATCTTTTCATCTTCTTTAGGAGAAAGTAAATCGAGTAAATTTGGGATAATTAATTGTTTGTGATGGACATCACCCCCCTCAGGCATAGTACCTGCCCAATGTTCTGCATTTTCATCCCAAATTGTTTTCGAATTAATTGAATCAGAAGTATCTATTTTTCTGAAGGCCTGAATCTTAGCTAATTTGGATATTCTGATGTTGCCAGAAGTCAATCCAGGAGAGCTCTCATATTTTTCCTGCATGGGTACCCACAACAGTAGATCTCCCTTGGGTTTTTCTGCACCAATTTGATAAGGATGGGATAGATTGAACTCAGCATAGTCTAGAGCAGGAATAATAGTAGAACAAGTTGAGCAGGATATTGTGTAATAATAATCATATATCAGAAAATTAATTTTTCTAATTTTCTCTTCTCCACAATTAATACAAGTATATTTTGAACAAGATACGCAATATGAGATCCCGTTGAAATGGGTGGGTTTGAAACAGGTATCACATGTAAACTGAAAATGTAATTCGCATCTGGGGGTATCATCATCCAGATCAAATCTTCTTGTATTTATGGGATA
>JAAFKL010000329.1 GCA_021399405.1 Candidatus Heimdallarchaeota archaeon
AGGTTAAATTTATCGAAGAAAAAATACAATTGGAGGAAACAAAATGACTCAAATAACAATATCAATACCTACCCCTTTACGGGTTTACACAGAGCAACTGAAGAAAATCAAGTTTAGTGATCAAGAAAGAATAGCAACTGCATTAGACGCTTTAATAGAGCAATATCCAAAACTCAGAAATCACTTATATGATGGAGGCCAGCTAAGAAATTTTGTCAATATCTATCTAAATGATGAAGATATTCGATACTTAGAAGAAAAGGAACAGACTTCTTTGAATTGCGGAGATAATCTATCGATCATTCCTGCTTTGGCAGGGGGAACTCTGTAACAAAATGACTTCGGTCCTAAATGAATTGGTCCAGACTCCGCACAAATCTGGCTTAAGTCATGAGGAGATAACTCGTTACTCAAGACATTTGATTATGCCTGAAGTGGGAGTTGAAGGGCAGAAAAAGCTTCGTGATGCAAAAGTTCTAATGATAGGTGCAGGTGGATTGGGGAGTCCCATTGGGATGTATCTGGCGGCTGCAGGAGTTGGAACAATCGGCATTGTTGATTTTGATATAGTAGATTATTCAAACTTACAAAGGCAAATAATTCATAGTACAGAAGA
Organism: Candidatus Heimdallarchaeota archaeon; assembly: GCA_021399405.1. Next base: position 617 of record JAAFKL010000329.1, read on the forward strand.
AGTAGGTAAGCCCAAATTAGATTCAGCTGAGAGAACACTGAAAGGAATTAACCCACTTGTAAATGTTATAAAATATAATTTCGCTTTAAGTTCAGAAAATGCTCTTGATCTATTCAAAGATTATGATATTATAGTAGATGGAACTGATAATTTTCCCACCAGATATCTGGTGAATGATGCTTGTGTCTTATTAGGTAAGCCTTCGGTATATGGAAGTATCTTTCGATTTGAAGGTCAAGCTTCAGTTTTCAATGTAGGTGATGGACCTTGTTATCGTTGTTTATACAGTGAACCACCACCACCGGGATTGGTTCCTTCTTGCGCTGAAGGCGGAGTGTTTGGAGTAATACCAGGTTTAGTTGGTACCATTCAAGCAACAGAAATTATCAAATTGGTCTTAGGAGAGGGTGAATCACTATCAGGTCGATTATTGCTTATTGATGCATTGGATATGGAATTCAAGCAATTAAAACTCAGAAAAGATCCAAATTGTGTAGTGTGTGGACCAAATCCTACTGTTACTGAATTAATTGACTATGAGGAGTTTTGTGGTGTCCCTGCAATCGAAGCTGATGGTGTTGAATTAAAACAAGAAAATATTATGACAATTAAAGAATTTGTTAATCTGCGAGACTCAGACCAGACATACAAATTAGTTGATGTTCGTGAACCTCATGAACTCGAAATTAGCAAGATTGAAGGCTCTATATTGATCCCTAAAGATTTAGTTGAAACAATGATTGACGATCTTGATCGGGATGAGCTTATTGTTTTGCATTGTAAAACTGGTGTACGATCAGGGAATGTGCTTCTGAAAATGAAAAAGCTCGGTTTTACAAACGTGAAGAATTTGATGGGTGGAATTAATGCTTATGCCCAATTGGTCGATCCTTCATTACCATTGTACTAATTAATCAGTCTATTTGTTGTAATGATTTCACTTGTTGATCTATATCTTTGAGATATTGTTTGATTACATCATTTTGATCCATGTCCAATTGAAATCGACCAAGTTGTAAATAAATGCCAAAGCGATCTTCAAGCAGATCAACACTAATTATTTTACTTTCTTTAAATCGAAAAATTTGAGTTCCAAGCATATTAAATTTTTTATTTGAGGATGATGTACCCATAAATTCACCCTGCTGTGTTCCAGTTGCATTGATAATTGCGATAACAATATCATCCTCAGCTACTTGCATGAGGATTTTAATTTTCAAATCTGGGAACGCATTTCTCCATACGTCGAGGCGTGAAATTAAAATCTCTTTTCCCGATCCTACTGCTAGTGGTCTTTCAAGATTATCTGTGAAACGATCTCTAGATATTTCTCCAAATTGATAATCTTCGTGTATTATTTCGTTAATAATGTCATAATTCCATTCAACAAATAATTCAGTAAGATATCTTCTTACTATTTCTTTGTTAAATTCAGAAGACATGTTACTTCCATTTACCATAATAAACCATATGGTGTTTATGGAATCGGTGAATATCCTCTGTTTTTATTGTATGAAACCCTTCTTTCTCAAGAATTGCAGCTTCCTTCCTAAAAATCTCTTTAGGATTCTCACGTTGTGATATACTTCGGGTTTTGATTGCAATTAAACCGACACCACCTTTTTTCAAAAATGCAGTGGCATTGGCGAGAAATAGTTCAGATTGATTTGGTTGAGATACGTCGCAAAAGAGAAAATCAACACCATGAACTATGTGAGCATATTCTGAGGGATTTCGAGCATCCGCAACAATTGGGATGATGTTTTCTCTCCTACCTACCAATCTCATTAAATCTCTTGCCATTCTGGGTGCAAATTCGACAGCAAAAACTATACCTGAAGGCCCTACAAGATCACTTACGTGTGATACCGTGGTTCCAGATGAGGCACCTAAATATAATACATGAGCCCCTTCTTTCAACTGAGGAATTCGAATACCTCGTCTCATCGATGATGCTAATTTTGATTTTGCGTGCATCCACTCCCTGTATTCCACATTATCTTCAACAAATAACCGTTCACCATATACTACATATCCCGGATCTAAATTTCTTGTCGCAAAATGGACACCTGGTTCATCTTCGATTTTAAAGACGTTTTCCATTGCTTTCACAGGTTTCACTTTATTCATCTTTGAGACCTCCTTCTTCTCTTTCTTCTCATGGGATGAGTTTTCTTGCTCTCTTTATGAGGTTTAATGGGTGCAGTTGGGAATTTTTCTCGAAGATTGCTTTCTAGTTCACGTAAATCCGCTCGGAGTTTGTCACCTAAAAATTCTCCCTCAAATGTATCTAACCTTGCTGCAATTGCGATTTTCCCGCTATAAGCCCTAGCGATTTTACCCCGCAACCAAAAAGGTGAATTTCCAACTTCTGGAATTTGAAATATTATCCCATGTTTTGGAGGATTCCCGTGCTTTTTTAGTGCAGAGTACATCGCTTTTTCAGCTCCGACAGTCTGGATTTTACTTGACGATCTCATCGCTAAATTCCGGAGGGATCCAAATGCAGAGATTAATCGAGCACCTACATTTGCTCCAGCTACTGCAGTTAGATTTGGAGCAATCGAAATCATTTCCTGATCAATCCAAGTTTCTAATTTTTTCAATTGATCTGAGAGTTCGATAAGTACTTGAGCATAAGTTTTGATTGGTTCGAGATCAAACTCTAAATAATCTCCACCAAGAGACTCATCAATTGATTCGATCACAAAGGTGATTTTCTCATCATCGATTTTTAATTCGTCAAGTACTTCCTTAGTAATCATATCACGAGCAGGGTACTTGGTAATCAATCTTGCCAATGTTGTGGGATTGGAAATACTATCAACCAGTTCTGGAAAATGTAGCGAATACAACTCATACAATCGATTAGCATTCAGATTATACGTTTTCTGCAAGTCATCAATTGTTTGAATAATATGCCCTGCAAGCTCGTCTCGCTTACCTGCTGCTTGTTTAATTTCAGATCTAGCTTCTTTTACCGCTAAATTCCTAATAAATACCTTATATTCCTCATAAGATAGAGATTTACCTGATTTTTCTAACAGATGTTCAAATCTATTTATCCTCCAATCACTCAAAATTTTATTTTCCATATCAATTTTGGTTTTGATATCTTTACTATTTAGAAAAGAACTAACCTTTTTGGAATCTGTAATTATTGAGGATGGATCATTCTCAAGAAGTTCAGTAATTGCATGAGTGAAAAGATCATCTAAATTTTCATGCAGTTGTTGGACTTCTCCAGTATCTGATAGAACGGCGATAGTAACGGGCGATTTTGAAATTAAAATTTGTCTCATCGTATCGTTCAACTCTTAATTTAATTTTATCTAATTTTAGGTTAGTTATAACAATTATCAAAAATTAATCGTTGTGGGAATAAATATTTATCGCCTTGACATTTACAAATTCTTTAAACCTTAGTTTATGGATTTACTCGGAATAATGAATTCAGATTGGACAGATTATCTAAATTAACTCGCAATAATCGCGTTTTTGATTATTTGTTTTACATCATTTATTCTATTTGTAAATAAATCAAACACTTCTTTAGCTGACACAGTTTTCTGTAATCCTGCAGCATAGTTAGTAATTACTGCTAAAGTTGCATAGGGGATCTCCAGTTCCTTTGCAAGAAATGCTTCAGGAGCTGAGGTCATTCCTACAAGATCACCACCTAGAATACCATAAGCTTTAATTTCAGCAGGTGATTCGAAACGCGGACCATTTGTCGCAACCAATGTCCCGCTATCAAGGATATCCATACCTAGATCCAATCCACTTTGCTTCATTAAGTTTCTGACATTATTATCAAATAATTCGGATACATCAACATGAACAACCCCACTTAATGTATTTCCTTTAATTGTGGTTACAGAAAGCTTTGTACCATCAAAAAAAGTTGATTTACGACCATGTGTGAAATCCATTATATGATCTGGAAGTGCAAACGAACCTGGAGGGATACTTTGTCTTATACTTCCCACAGCATTAGTTGCAAAAATTATCTCTGTTTTAAAAAGGTGAGCAGCAAAAATATTGGCTCTGTAATTGATTTGATCAGGTGCAATACTGTGTTTTTTACCATGTCTCGGAATGAAAATTACATCCTTATTCTCTATTTTTCCAACTTCAAGACTAATTTCTCCAAATGGGGTTTCTATTTGTTTAATTTGAACATCTTCTAAAAAATTATAAAAACCAGAACCTCCAATTACGCAGATCATGTAATTATGAAGTTATTTGAAGTTAAAAATTTTTGTAAAGAACAAAATAGGATTAGGGCAATGGTATCAAGTTTAAAATGAAAATAAATTTTTTCGAAGAATTATCTTTGTAATTGTTCAATCTACTTGTATTATTTTATTTTAATAAGTCAATATATTAGAGCATTACTTTTCTTGATACATCATGAGCTACGCATTAAAAATTCGGTATATAGTTACTTATGAAGAAAATAGGGTAATAATAATTGAAAAGGGAATAATATTGATAGATGGAAATAAAATAACTGGTATCGGGAAAAATCTCGAAACACAGAATAGAGAAGTATTAGATTTTCCAAATCATGTTGTAATTCCAGGTTTCATAAATACTCATTCACATACTGCAATGACCTTATTCAGGGGATATGCAGATGATATTCCATTAAATGAATGGCTAAATCAATATATCTGGCCAATGGAAGCAAAATTAAGTGGAAAGGAGGTCGAAATAGCAGCTAAGTTGGCAGCAGTGGAATTGATTATGTCAGGGACTACAACAATAAATTCCATGTATTGGTATCCTGAAAATGAGTTAATTGCGTTTAAAGAAATTGGCGTACGATTAATGTCTGGACCACCCATTATTTCTGGAATTTCAAATTTAAAATCATCTGAAAAGTTGGTTAATGATTGGCATGGAAAAAATGACGATATGTCTAGAATTAGTATTAATCCACATGCACCATATACAGTAACACCCAATGATTATAAAGAGATACTCCACTATAAGGATTCTTACAATTCTAATACCAACGGACCCAATATAAAGATTCATACACATTTGGCAGAATCAAAACTGGAAATGCAACTAATCCATGAATTTTCTAAAGACAAAGGATTTAATATTTCTGACTCTATAAGTACACCAACTCAATATTTAGATTCATTTGGACTTCTGGATGGTGATCTAATTGCGGCTCACGCAGTGGAATGTAACGATGAAGATTTTCAGCTACTCAAGAGAAAAAACGTGGGGATATCGATTAACACGATTTCTAACATGAAACTAGGGAACGGAATACCAAGAATAAGAGAAATGTCAGCAAATGGATTGAAAATTGGCTTGGGAACTGATGGACCTGCCGCAAATAATGGTTTTAATATGTTTGAAACGATGAAAATGAGCAGTTTAACACAAAAAAGTTTGTACAACGACCCAGCTGTACTTTCAGCTGATAAAATGTTAATGATAGCTACAGCAGGGGGAGCAGATGTATTAGGATGGAATGATATTGGAACTATTAAAATTGGAAACAAAGCAGATTTGGCTTTTATTAACTTAGATAAACCACATTTGAGACCGATATTGAATTTACAATCGATAATTAGGACAATTGTATATTCTGCAAACCAACAGGATGTCAGTGATGTAATGATTAATGGAAAATGGAAAATGAGAGATGGTATTCTAACTGAATTTAACCTAAATGATATTCTAGAAGAATTTGAAAATTGTACTATAAATTTTTTTGATAGTTTTAGGAATTAGTTAATTCGTACTAAATTAAGTTTGCCAAATTCTTGTATCAGAAAAATCTTAAAGTATGATAAAAATTGTGTTTTAATGAGTATTCTACTATGATACAGATCCCAAAATACCAACAAAATGTCAATAAAGTCCCATTTCTATCAAGAACCCACGGAGAGTTTGTATTGTGGTTTTTCACAGGAAGTAAGTGTAATCTTGCATGCACTCATTGTTATGTGGAGTCAAGTCCAACCGCAAATCACCATCCTCAATTAACTGTAGACACATTCAAATCAAAATTAGATGAAGCAGTTTCGAAAAATTATAAAAAACTGGAAATATATTTTACAGGTGGAGAGCCCTTTATTAATCCTAATCTTCTACTAATGTTTGAAGAATCCTTAAAACATGGAAATACTACAGTATTAACCAATGCTACTAAAATATCAATGGAAATTGCTTTAGATTTATCAAAAATTCAAGAGAAAAGTAATAATAAATTGATATTTCGAGTTTCATTAGATGGTCCCACAGCAGAAACAAATGACGAAATTCGAGGTAAAAATGCATTCAATAGAGCAACCCAAGGGGTGCATAATTTAGTAAAATACGGTTTTAATCCAATTGTTACAACAATGAGATCTTGGCCTCTTCTAAAAGAAATTAAAATAGAAGAAAAATTTATCGAATTACTAGTAAATCATGGGATTCCAAGGGAAAAACAAATATTAAAAATAATACCTCCGTTAAGGATAGGTAGAGAAGTGATTAGAGATCGAGGATATAATTCTGACGAACTATTCACAGAAGAATGCTTCGATGATTATAATTTTAACAATCTGCAGTGCTCTAAATGTAGAATGGTTACAGAAAGAGGTGTATGGGTTTGTCCAATCTTAGTAAATGTGGATTCAGCTAAAATGGGAGAAACTTTAACTGATTCTGAGAAACCCTATGCGATGAGAGATATGGCTTGTTGGACTTGTAGGATGGATGGAATGGTTTGTACCAATGATTAATTCTACTCTTTTTAATCAAACCTAATTTATAATAACTGAGTTCCTTGTGATAATGTATGACAAAAATTAAATTTTTTCCAGAAAATTTCTCAGAGTGGTCCCATAACAATTCAGATCAAATTGGTATTATCATTTTACGAAGTGTATTAGCAATGGTTTGGTTTAGTCAAGGAATGGTAAAGGTAATTCGAAGAGATGCTGATATGTACAAAGATCATAATGAATTTTTAAGTGAGTTGAATTACATGAGAGTAACTCATCCATATCTTATTGTAGAGAAATTTATTGAAAAAGTATTAATTTCAAATGTCGACATAGTAGTAAATTTCGTTATTTTGACTGAAATATCAATTGGAATCTCATTGGGGTTGGGAATATTTACCCGTGCAGGGGCAATTGCAGGTGGATTAATGACTATCAGCTTATTTATTCTTACATTAGGATGGGATCAATGGATATGGACCTATCCTCTTATATTTTTTCCTCATCTACTATTTTTCCTTTCTAGATCGGGGAGACAAATCGGTTTGGACAGAGCATTTATTGGAAGTGAAAATAAGATAATCGATTTAATTAGTTGAAATTATAGGAAAACTATTAATTGATTTCCTTTGTAGAAAAAATATGGGCTTAACTATTGGTTTGGCTATTTTTGGGGCATTGATTGGTATCGCTGCAGGTATTGTTTTACAAAGGGGTAGAGCTTGCACAAATACAGCATTTAGAAATTTTTTATTATTTAAAAACAATGAGCTAGTTTCTTTTGTGATAATTACTGTTTGTGTAGAATTAATTGGATATTATTTTTTAACAATATTAAGCATTCCCAATTTTCAATTTAATTCAAATCCAATTTCATTTTCATATATTTTTATCCCCCTGGGTGGTTTTATTTTTGGATTAGGGACCGTAGTTGCTGGAGGGTGTGCAGGGGGAGTCTGTTATAGGATAGGTGAAGGTTCTGGTGCATCATTATTGGCTTTTGTTGGATTTGCGAGTGGAATTGTTATTGTTGCATCGAGCCCATTAACAAAATCAATTGATAATCTTAGGAATCAAACTAATTTTCAAATTAATAATGAAACCCCCTCACTAACTCACATATTGCC
>JAAFKL010000330.1 GCA_021399405.1 Candidatus Heimdallarchaeota archaeon
GAGGGGTTGCATATGTTGATACCGAGGGTGCATTTGTGCTTGATAGATTCAAATACCTGGCAAGGTACTGGGGTGCGGATATGGAGAAGATGAAGGACAAATTCCTCTATGCAAGGGCAGACTCGATGGATGAAGTTGAGCTAGCCCTAGATGAGATAATCAAGGTTGCGAAAGAGAAAGATATTGGCATCGTGGTGGTGGATTCTATCATGGATGCATTGAAAAGTCAGTATCCAGTTGGAGGTCAGGAATTAGCGAATCTTCAACCTAGACAAAAACATCTCAAACGAGTTCTGGATAAATTAAAGAGTCTGGCAAATCTCTTCAATCTGGTAGTATTCTATACAAATCATGTCAGATCCAATATTGGTGGTCCCATGGGCACACCTGATTTAGGAGCCCAAGGTGGAGCCGTTCTTGGACATGCATCTGACATCCGAATGAGATTGGAGAAAGCAACCAAAGCTGAACGGAAAGACTTTGGTTTCGATGACAAACCTGCTGGAAGAGTTGGGTTAAAAGTTGGACGAGCGACCATTGTAGATTGTGGGTTTCTACCTGAGGGAAGAGGATGGTATCTCATAGGCCCCATGGGTGTGGCAGATCCCAATAGCTACAACCAAATATTCAAACAGTCTACAGAGTACAAAGAAAACGGCTACATCTCGATGGATAGTCAGGGTATACCCTTGGATCATCTGGATCCCAATGCAAAGAGACCTAAAACATATATTTCTGAAAATCAAGAAATGATTTATGGAAAGAAGAAGGAAGATAAGAAAGTTACAGCTAAAACCAAGAATAAATAATAAATATAAAATATTTAATCTATTAATTATTACCAGTAATAAATTCGACTATACGGAGAGCAAGTTCCCACCCAGATTTATCCTCTAGTAACTCACCCACAAATTCGTATAAATCTAGAGAATTATCTAACGCTGCCAATTCCTTAGCAAATTGTTCCTTTATCTTGTAACTTATTTCCAAAAATAGTTCTTGATGAGTAATAGTCATGCCATCACCATTATTTTTCACTGTAAATGCCTTGTGTAGATTATTAATTGAGGATGGTAAATCTCCAAGTTTGAGATAACACCTGGCTAACCCAATAAAGGATTCTTTTATATCTGTAGTCAGAGTGTATCTTTCTGGTAAAACATTGAGAACATAAATCTCAATTGCCCTCTCATATCTTCCCTGATTGTAATAGAAATTGCCCATAGTCAAGTTTTTAGGACCAGCATAACTAACTGAGTCACTTACTGCCTCCACCAATCCAATGACTGGATTCTTTATGAATGGAATATTAGCCTTGTTCTTATCCGGACTATACATCTCGTACATTTCAAGAGATGACTGAATATCATCGTTGTTAAAGGTGTCAAAAACAGGATCATTACAATTGGAATCGCCCGCACAATTCATCTACTAATTAATGGTGGTGAAATGTATATAAGGTCGGCAGGGGTGTTCAAATTATTATTGCGTATAGTTCTGGACGAATGATAGTTATTATTCACCAATCGATCGACCACTGTGTTAGATCTATTGCTATCTAGTATCGACGGATTAGATAGACAGTTAAATCATTAGAATTAATATGTTCAATGATCTTAAACACTTTCTTTTCAAATTTTAAACAATATTCATCAAGATATGTTAAGTTAAGCCATTTGTATTCAAACCCAGCGCTTGCGCCATATGAGCTAGATTGTAGTTGCAAATAATTCTCAAGTATCATATCTATATCGTCATCATATTCTTTTTTCCCTTTATCTTCAATGAACTTACGATAAACTTGGTCAATATTTACCCAAGGTATTTTCACAGTGTATGAACCAGAATAATATAGGTCTTTGGCAATTTGTTCCTCGGTAACATGTACCTCAAAAGACAATTGATATAGATCAATAAGTTTAGTTATTAGTTGATCAATCGATGAATTAATTGTATTCTCTACAACGGTAAGCTGATTTTGATCTGATACTTTCCTGGCGAATTGTAATAATTCTTGTGATAATTTGGATTTTTCATTTGGTCTGTTGAAATGATTTTCTAGTAATTCATGATGCAAAAATTCAAGAAAATTATGTAAATCCGCAGAATTATGGCTTCTTAAAGGGAGAAAATGTTGAATCGTATTATCAGATCTCAATATTAATTTTTCCAAGACCACGTAGAAGAAATTCGATGTTTACAATTTTAATGTTGGTACAAAAAATCAGCCTATATGTCCTAAAAAAGGAAAGGAATGAGCTAAAACTGGGACTAAACATTGATAGATCAACTCTCAAACATATTTGGTAGTAGTGTATTCAAACTCATCTTCATATGATGCTATTATTAACCTATTTTTCGCCCTTGTAACAGCAACGTACCATATTCTTCTCTCCTCATCTTCATCCTCCTCACCACGTTTCTCATAATGGGTGGCCCGATTTATCACAATAACAAGATCTGCCTCTTTTCCTTTACTTTTGTGTATAGTCATTACCTTGACCTGATCCAACGAATTGAGTAGCTGATCCTTATTCCAACCCTTCTCAATTCCTTTCTCAATACTTATCTTTGAGGCCTTGCTAATCTTGCGTGTCAGGAGTTCGAGGATTTCCGGACCGACGAGATCGATCAAAGAAAGGAGTATTTTCTTATCAATATTAATTTCATTTTCTTCGTCCAATAATTGTTGTAATTTATGATATTCATCATAAAGAAACAATGATTTTCTCTTACCAATATTTATCACATTGCTGAAATTCTGTGGTGTCTCGGCTAACTTTAGTAAAAGGCGGATATCATCATTTGAGAAAACATCAGCTGATTCCGGATCGACATTAACCATTTTGTAGATCGCATCATAATACTGTTCAATTTCCTTTCTCTCCTGAGTATTGGTCGAATCCTTAGGATAAATACAGTTCACGATTCCAGCTTTTCTCAATTTTTTACTGATAATATCTATCATGGAATTGGTCCTGCACAGAACAAATACCGATTCATCCGGGTCTATTTCAATCTCGGATAACTCGATTTCCTCCACCGAGCCCTCTCTATCTATGGATACATGGGATTGATATGAGGAAAGATATGTGTTCGAGGTAATCATTTGCTGCGCCAGCTCGATTATTTTCGGAGGAAGCCGATACGATACATCTAAGATGATTTCAGGTTCGGTTGCTTCATAATTCTGCAAGAACTGAGGTGATGAATTCTGAAAGCCGTAGATTGCCTGATTGGGATCTCCTGCAATGATTGTGATCTTGGTATTTTCTGCCCATACTTTGAATACCTCAAATTGCAATGGTGAGAAATCCTGGAATTCGTCCATGATGAGAATGGTACATTGTGGATAGAGCCTGTTTTTGAAGCAGTGTAGTAGTAAATCATTGAACTCAAAGATATAATTCTGCTGCTTATGTAGGGTCCATTGCTGATGAAACAGAAAACTTACCTGAATTGCTAATTTAGATAATTCTTCATTGATATCATCAAATTCATCCTCGTCATCATATTCATCATCATCCTCAAAAGATAATCGGGACCAGTATTCATTCAAGTACTCAAAGGATTGTTTGATATCATCATCTGGAAATTTGATCTGCAAATCCTGATGAAGCTTGAAGAAAATACCAGGATGTAATTCATTCAGGGATTCAAGATTTCTCAGATCATATACTGTGGAATTATCATAGGATACAAATTTGAGAAAAGTAAAACGGTGTTGATAATTTGTCTTAAATTCTGTAAAGAAGTCCTCCCTTGTCTTTAGATTGTTTTTCGTCTTGAATTTATTACCTAGATGTTGTCTTACTAAGGTGTAAGACAGAGAATGCATGGTTTTGATAGATTTTAGGGTTTGATCAGTTAATTGTGGTAATAGTTTCACAATTCTTTCCTGCACCTCCCCAATCGCTGCTTTGGTATGTGAGCAGTAAATTATATCTTTCATTTCAATACCATCTGAGACATAGTTTTTTACTATTTGTAGAAGGGTGTAAGTTTTACCAGTACCTGGGAGTCCAATAATTTTATACGATTTTCTTGCATCATGTTGTAGCTCATATGGACTGGCAAGAGTTAACATAGTAAATATTAATCGTGAAATTTATTTAAGTAAGATAGAAGTTGTACTTAGAAATTATGTTGAAGTTAGATTGATTTTCATCGATCTGCTCTAACCCTCACATTGGACCCACTTCCTGACCATCCACGCGCCCACTTTACACCCACGAATACTTAGGGGTTGGATACAACCCCTTACGGGCACTATTGTAGTACCGTATCCAGCGAGTAACGTGCATTTTTAAAGCACGAACACTCGAAATAATGATCGATACGATAGCTTCAGCCTTCACAAGGCTGAATTTCGATTCAATCAAACTCAAATGGGGACTCCAAGCGGGTAACCAAAGAACTTTAATTTTCAATCGTTTCAAGCTTTTCTGAAAGATTTTGGCACGATTCCCCTGATAATTATCCATGATCATTGTGATTTTCTTACTTTGAGGAAGCATCCGATAGATGCTTCTGAAAGCATTTCTGATGCTTTCACCCTTCAGATCTTTGGTCCAAGTGTGGTACATGACGTCTCCCTTGACATCGTACACACCTAACATGATGGCCTTGCCATTATGCCATTGATAGGAGGGTATCGTAGGAATTGAGGTCGTCCACTGACGACCTTTTACGCCAACATCACTTAAAAATATCTTCTGATCCAGGACAAGGATCAGATGATCCTTGTCTTTATCCTGGTAAGCTTGCATGACCTTGGCTTTGCGTTCTGCGTAATTTGGATGGACCGTGTACGGTCTGAACTTGGTTCTTCGATATCGATAATCTGCTTGTTTTATCAACCTACGTACCCGTTCGTGACCGAACGGACACCCTTCTTGTCTCAGAAAATACCACAACCTTTTGACACTCCAGGTTGAATATGGCTGCTTCAGAGTTCGAGGTGGTGTATTCACCACCTCCAACACTCGTTCTTTCCAATGAATTACTCCTGGAGCCTCAGAAGGGGTATTTGATTGCTGGTTCAAACCAGCAAAACCGAAACGTTTCCAATTTCTAATCGCCTTCCAGACTGTATCTGGATGGCAATGCAACTGCATTGCGATCTGCTTGGGTTTGAAACCTAAGTCGCGAAGTAAAATTATTTTGCTGCGCAATCTGAATTTGTCAAATCGACAAAGTTCTTCTAGTTGTGAAATTTCAATATCTGAGAGAGATTTGATTTCTGATTTGATCATCTAGACCTTGAATCTCTCGCATTTTAAGAATCTTTTGAAAAATGGGCGATTCGGTGGTCAAAAAGTTGGTTCAGAAACTAGGTCACCGCA
>JAAFKL010000331.1 GCA_021399405.1 Candidatus Heimdallarchaeota archaeon
GTATCGGTATCTCTCGTTTATGGTATATATGATATTATTGCCAAGGTGGAGGCAGACACTCTAGAGGAGTTGAAGAAGGGTGTTACAGGCAACCTTCGTTCCATCCCAGACATCAGGTCAACAATGACCATGATTGCTGTCAATGAGTAATTAAACTTATTATATTTCCCTTTGTTTGTCAAAAGAGTACTATGAGATAAGCTTAGTTGATAATATTAACAATCGATATTTGATAATAAAAAAATCTTACTCTCTATATTATATTTCTAAATTCCTTGATCAAAAATATCAACTTCATCGAATTTTCAGTTGTAATTACAAGCTATTAAATAATATTTGCTGATTACACAGAGACGTATGAATAATAAACCTATTCAAAAGATAGTAAAATTAACAATTTTAATATTCACTGTCTCATTTTTTGTTGTGGGTACTACTGCACAATCGAATTATTTCATCTCAGAAGGTGGTGAGATCGAATCAAATTTTACCTCTGAAGTTGGGGGATTAATTGATGAGCAAATATCAACAGATGCTCTCCCTGATGGTTCTTTTGATTATAAGAGTACCATACCACTATCAACCCTTGCAAGAGACATGATTATTGATCAAAATGGTAATTTTTACATTTTTTACAGCGATTCTTATATTATTAAGGTCTATGATCAAAGTTTTACTGAGATAGCTTCAATTGGAGTTGAAGGAATATCTGGTAGTGATAATTCCCATTTTGCTGGTGGTCAAGAGTATGGAGGTCTATTTTTGGATAATGATGGTCTTCTCTACGTAAGTGACTATTACAACCAGAGAATTCAGATATTTGATACTAATAATGGTTATTCCTATAATGCAACACTTGATACTCAGACATTTGGAAGTCCTTCCGGAGTTGCTGTGGATAGTAAAGGAAATATTTATGTTACCTTCTGGAGTGATGTATACATATTTAACAAAGATTTGACTTTCAGCGGAAATACTTTGGCTTCAGCGGATAGTCATGGGTTGGCTATTGATAACCAGGATAACAAATTTATTGGAAATGGAGAGTCAATTGATGCAACAGTTAAGGTCTATGATGCGAATAATCAACCACAAGCAGGCATTCAACGTCCTTCACCAACTTATACTAGACCAGTTGTTGTTAGAACTGACTATCAAGATAATATTTATGTTGTATCTGATGGGGTTGCTGGTGGTCTTAATATTGTAGATATTTATCATAGTAACAGATCTTATCTAGGAACTATTGGTAAGGTCAATGATCCCGCCGTTGCTTCTGATGATAATACACGATTAAACAATCCAATGGATGTGGCAACATATGGTGGTTCTATTTTTGTGTTGGATTATACTTTCCAGAGAATTCAGGTTTTCAAGAACGATATAACTAATTTGGATCTCACTGCCAATCTCACCAACGGTTTCACCTACAGTGGTGAATTCAATGTGACAGTGGAAATGAATAGACCTGGAACTGGAGAGGTATTTGTAGATGGCTCACTTACTCATACACTTATCCTAGAGAATTCTACTAACTTTTGGTTAAACACGCTAAACTACTATGATGGCATTCACTTTATAGATATCAATGCATATGCATATGATGGGAACAATACATTCCTCACATTCGAGGTCAAGTTTGAAAATGCCATTGTCCCACCTCCCCTACAGGAGATACATGTCAGTGTGGACCCAATTAACATGAATTCCAAGGCCAATGAGACTGTGAGATTTGATTTCAAGGTGGAGTCCACTTTTGAACATCATATGCCTGATGTGACCTTGTATCTGAAGGCTAAGCTAAATGGGATTGAAACGATACTCTTTGAGGATTCATTCTACCTTGCTAGTAACAGCATTTTCACCTCATTTGTTAATGTGGTATTCACAGAGGTTGGTGTTTATGATCTTGAGGCAGTTCTCTTTGATGATGTCGGTGTAGCATGGAGCTTTTTCTTCTCGTGGGAGGTATTCCCAGCAGATATAGCATCTGATACAACAACTGATACACCGACTACAAGTATAACCTCTGATAACTCAACTTCAGCAAATATCACTACACCTGAGGTACCTGTCCTTGATCTGCCCGGTTTCACTTTTGTATATTCAATTCTATCAGTAGGGGCAGTCATCCTTGTTATCCAGAAGAAGAGAAAATAATCTTACTATATAATAAAAAATCCAATTAGCTTGCTATTTATGAACTAAAATTAGTCACTATTAGGTTTCCGAGGTCATGGAAAACAAATAGGCATCTATCCAACATAAATACTGCGAAATTATCCATTTCACCCTGTTATACCATGAAAATAAGTAATAGAGTTAGTAAATTATAACAATTAAGTAATAATATTAACAATACAGAAATGATTCTCATCCGATCGGGTTAATATTATAAAGGCAACTTCTGACAGTAATTAAATATGAAACGAATATTAATCACAGGAGCTTCTACAGGTATTGGCCTTGGCATTGCCAAAGCCCTTGCAGAATATGGACACACAGTTTTTGCTGGTGTGAGAAAGCAAAGTGATGCAGATAAATTGTCCAAATTCAATAATATCAGACCACTGATTCTGGATGTTGAGAATATGGAAGACATTACATCTGCCCAAACTCTTCTTGAGAAGGAGGGTTTGGACGTACTGATCAACAACGCGGGAATAGGACGATCTGGGGCACTTATAGAAGTATCATTAGAGGATATGCATAAGCAGTTTGATGTCAATGTGTTCGCCCCTCTGATGATGGTTCAGGTGATGAGAGACCTATTAATTGATAGTAAGGGGCATATCATCACTATCAGTTCCATTAACGGTCATGTGATCACACCTTTTCTAGGACCTTACGTTATGAGCAAATTTGCAGTTGAGGCAATGGATGAGACTTTAAGAGCAGAATTGAAAGATTTTGGTGTGAGAGTTACCACTGTCAATCCAGGTCAGTATACAACACCAATTTTTCACAAATTGAATGATTCACTTGATGAGATAGCTAAGAATTCCATCTACTACAAGGATCAACTTAAGAAATTCAATAATTTTGATCCCACTAAAATAGGTAGAGATGTTTCAATTATAGGTGAGGATTTGCTTAAAATAATAAACAGTGAAAACCCACCAAATAGATTCATATCAGGAACTGAAGATGAGAGAAAATGGGTATATGATGCATCTATTGAGAGATTGAGAGATTTGTTATCCAATAGTTCTGATAAAACCATAGTACAGTACCTTGAAGAAATATCTAAAAAAGAACAATGAATTAATGGAGAAGTTTCATATTATTTTCGAATGATTTTTGGATATATATTCTTCGAATTATGCGGTTATACCTTTGTCCCCAAGCCATCTCTCGGCATCAATAGCTGCTCTGCATCCATCAGCTGCAGCTGTAATAGCTTGTCTGTACCTGGTATCCACCACATCTCCTGCTGCGAATACTCCCTCAACGGAGGTCGTAGTGTGTTCACCAGTGAGCACATAACCTGTTTCATCCATGTTTAAAATCTCCTTGAAGATCTTGGTGTTGGGAATATGTCCGATGGCCACAAATAATCCATCCACTGCCAGATCTCTCTGTTCCTTGCTAACTGTATCCTCCAGTACAAGATCAGTTACTTTCTCGATAAATCCCTCCTTCTTGGA
>JAAFKL010000332.1 GCA_021399405.1 Candidatus Heimdallarchaeota archaeon
CTGCTAAATACTTTAAACTTACTTCTCATCTAAAGTCTTCTTTATTTGAGGTAAGAGAACTAGGTTCTGCGGAACCGAAAACTCTGAAAGCACCTAAGCGTATAAGAGGAAGTTCTAATCTGTCTAACAATCTGTCAGACAGTAACGCCGTTGTCAGTGATCAAACGGTGGATAAAAATCACGGTAAACCATCTTTGTTGATCTCATTTTTCGAGCCATCGAAAGAGGGAGAAGATGCCAGAAGCATGGATTCGCAAGAATCGAGAATACTATTAGCGTCGCAAGAAGTGGTGGTAACACCTGATAGTGTTTGTGGAACGTGAAAACCTATTATTTATATTAAAAATAAATAACGGTTAGATCATAGCTATCAGAACTTAATTTAATTATATCTATATCTTGTTTAGTTTGGTGCGCTGAATTATAGTACTATAATGGAGTGAAATGAGTTGTCATCAGTTATCTATTATCAATAGGGATCCAAGCCTTATCAAAGACACCAGAGTAAGTGGCCCGGGGTCTTATCAAACGATTATTTTTCATTTGTTCAAAAATATGTGCAGTCCATCCACCTACTCTACCCATAGCAAATATAGAAGAAAATATTTCAGGTTTGAGACCGCATCCATGTAATACAAGTGCTGTGAAAAATTCAACATTAGTCTTTAGATTTCTCCCCGGTTTATATTCTTCAAGTAATCGAATAATGATTTCTTCCATCCCAACAACCATGTCATAGAATTCCTTTTGATCACCTGTGAAAAGCTTTCTTGCAGCTTGTGATAGAACATAAGCTCTAGGATCCCGTACTTTGTATACACGATGCCCAAAACCCATAATTCTCTCATTATTTTCCAGCTTATTTTTAATATAAGTCTCTGTATTTTCTAAAGATCCAATCTCAAATACCATGTCTAAAGCCGGACCTGGAGCACCACCGTGTTTTGGTCCCTTTAATGAACCAATTGCGCCGATAATAGCAGATAGCATATCTGAATCTGTAGAACTTATAGCTCTAGCTACAAAAGTTGAAGCATTAAGGCCATGATCAGCGACTGTGATTAAGTAGGATTCCAAGGCCTTTACAATTTTAGGATCAGGGATATCTCCATTTAACATATAAAGGAAATTTGCAGCATGGTCTAACTTTGAATCCGGTTGTATCCGTTCTAATCCATTAATGTAACGATTGAACGTTGCAATTATTGTGGGAATTGTACCAACTAACTTCATTGCAAGGATATTGTTCGCTTCTTTATCTAAGTCCTCAGTATTTCCTATGTCAATAACAATCGTTGACAAAGCTATCTTTATTGCATCCATTGGATGGGTATTTTTCAATGCAGCTTGTTTAAGCAGGGTGAAGGCAATATCTGGAAGATCTCTAGAAGTATTCAATTTTTCCTTGAATTCAATCAATTCATCCCTAGAAGGAAGTCTATCATTCCAAAGTAGAAACATCATTTCTTCGAATGTTGCATTCAAGGCTATTTCTTCTAAAGAGTATCCTGCAATTGTTAGCTTCCCATTTAACCCATCAACTTTACTTAAACGAGTTTCAGTTACATATATTCCCTCTAAGCCCCAATTGATAATATTCTCTATACCACTCAACAATCAATAAAGATTCAAAAGATATTTTAGTTAATACATTAAGGCAATAATTATTTGTGGATTCAATTTAATCATTTACTATCCCTCTGGAATGAAATCTAGTGTTTCTAGAATTTAAAGTAATTTGAATTAAGATAGAATTTATTTATTAGTGAATCTTAATGTCAATTAGACTAATGTCAGAAAAAGTTCAGTACTTCAATCCATTTTTGGTTCTTATTTGGGTATTACAAATAATTCTTCTCGCAATGGATTATTCAGACGATCAAAAGGTAACATGGGCAATACCAGTTATTGGAAGTTTCCTGTTAATTCAACTATACATGGTTTGGAAAACAAACTATGATGAAATGATGGAAGAAAAGAATTTGCAATTATCAAAAGCATATGGAGGGGATACTCTTAATCGTACACCTGTAATAACACCCGGAGTAACAGATCTACAATCCGCTAATGCACCGCAAGCTTCGAATCAAGGTGGTTCTATAATACAATTAAACCTATCTCCATCATTGCAAGATGAAGATGATGAAGATTTTGATTAATAAAGAATTTAATTAAAAATGATTTTGATTTTAATATGAAAGTTTAAATTTTTGTCTATTTGGAGAAACCTAATCAAATAGTGTGATTATATTGATTAAATTGAACCAATTAAAAAAATTTCTTGATGAGGATGTAGAAGTAAACGCCTGGGTTTTGAACAAGCGTAAGCAAGGAAAGAAACTATGTTTCTTGACTTTATTTGATGGCACATCAAAGTTACAAGCTACACTCAAGAAAAATAATATTGGAGAGAAATTCGATCTAGTCGATGATTTTTATCGTGGGGCTTCTTTGAAATTGAGTGGCCAATTAGTTGCTGATGATAGGGCACCGGAAGGCTACGAACTCCAAGTGAAAGATTTTGAAATAATTCATGGTTCACATGAGAAATTCGATCAAGAAATCACTCCAGAATCAGGCGCTGACGTAATGTTAACCAAACGACATCTTGTCATTAGAGGACCTAAATCATCTTCGGTTCTAAGATTTCAGAGTCATGTATTACGTTATCTCCGTGAGTATTTTGAAGAATATGGGCTCGAGGAAGTTTATCCACCACTAATTGTAGAAACACAAGCTGAAGGTGGAAGTGAATTATTTGAAGTAAAGTATTTTGATCGAAAAGCATATCTAACACAATCATCCCAGTTATATTTAGAAGCTGCAATATTTGCCCTGAGGGACGTTTTCTGTATTTTGCCTTCTTTTCGGGCTGAGAAAAGTAGAACAAAAAGACATCTAACAGAATATCGACATGTGGAAACAGAGCATGCGTTTATGGATTTTGAGGGACTATTGCAATTTGTTGAAAGAATGATCAAGTATGTTGTCAAAAGAGTGATAGAAGATGATGCAGATATTTTGAAGCTATGGGAGAGAGAACTAACAGAATTAGAAAAACCATTTCATAGAATTGACTATGATGATGCGATTAAACTCCTAAAAACTGAATATGATATTGAAATACCATATGGGCAAGACATATCTGATGCACCTGAAAGGAAATTAGTTGAGCATTTTGGATATCCAGTCATTCTTCAACATTTTCCAAAAGCTATGAAGCCATTTTATCATAAAATTGATCCAGATAATCCAAAATTCACTCAATCTGCAGATTTTTTGTTTCCCAATTGTGGGGAGCTAGTAGGGGCTGGAGAAAGAGAAACAGATATTGATTCTATGTTGGATAGAATGAATAAAATGGATCCTCCACTTGATCCTGAAGAATACTACTGGTATATGGATCTAAGGAAATATGGATCAGTTCCGCACTCGGGATTCGGTATGGGACTTGAACGATTCATTCAATGGTTGTTAGGTTTAGAACACATTCGCGAGTCTACATTATTCCCAAGAACAATAAACCGATTAAACCCGTGAACAATTGATGTAAAATTATTTAAAAAATAAAAATATCTTGAACAGTATCGACTATTTTAAAACATCTTAATACTAATTAATCTTGATCTACGCGTTTTTTACAGCGTTGAACCTCCAACACGATGGATGCTCTTTAGTAGATATGGTATCGACCAGTGGAGTGATATCTCTGGCAATCGAAATAAAATATGAAATAGATCCTTCTTTGGAAGGAAGAGAACGTTTGAAACGGCTACGTGAGATTAAATCACAGCTGATTTCCCAAGTCCGAGAAGAAGAGGGCAAAAGGGACACATTACGTAAGACACGTGATGAAGAAAATCAGCAAGTGAAAGAATTATTTGAACAAGCTCGTGTATCCCGTGAGAAGAGAGACGAAGTTAATGAAGATGTCAAGCTTAACAAAGCACTTCGTGATTTAAGGAAAGAAGACGCAGATAAAGTTCTCAATGAGTTAGAAGCTGTTGAGGAAAAAATGAAAGAGATGGGTTTAAAACCCAGAGAAAGTCGAGGTAAAAAATTCAACATAACCCGTAGAATTAGAGACCTTGAAACAACTCTTGAAACAACTGCTAACTTACATCCGCAACAAGAAAAAGAATTAATTGAAGGTATTGAGAAATTATACCAAGATTTTGATAAAATTGAAATTGCTGATGAAAAGAGAGATGAGATCAGAGAGATCCAAAATCGATTAAGAACCTTACGCAACGCTGCGATGTCGCATCATAAAGAAGTGAAAAAACTTGCATCGCAAAGTCAAGAATATCATGATTATATGCTTGATAAAATTCGGGAAGCAAGAAAAATTAGAACTTCAGCGGATAAAAACCACAAAAGTGTTTTAGACCATACTGGAGTTATAAAGGAAATCCGAAAAGAAATTACTTCAATTTCAAACGAAAGTGACGAGTTACGAAAGAAACTTGGCGAAGAAACAGCTGTTGATCGTAAAAAGAGAAAACAACATGAAGCTCGAGTACGTGAAAAAGATCTTGATCAACAAGCGACAGAAATTTATGAACGATATAAATCTGGTCAAAAGCTAGGATTTGAAGAGTTCAAACTAATTATCAGCCGAGGATTACTCAAAGACTAAAAAATTATATTCATAATATAAATATATACAATAATTTCATTTATTCATGATAGGAAAAAGTATACCTATTTCAAATCTATTTCCAATTGTTAGTAGCAATTAACAAATTTACTTTCGGTCTACTCTATGTTTCTGCGCTTATATACTCGAATCCAGTAATTAATTATAGTGAGTATTCTAATCAGGACCTTACGAGTTCCAGTATTTCCTGATGACAAATCAAAAGAACAACTCAAAACAACTTTTAAAGAATACTCCAAAGCTGCACAAACTGCATTTGATTATGCTAATGCTAATAATACAACTAATCGTATCAAGGTCCATCATGGAATTTACAAATCATTTCGCAAGCAATCATCACTCAATTCTCAATTAGTTATAAATGCCAAGAACAAAGCGATGGATGTAATTCGAAGCTTGAAGGCAAAGAAAAAGCAACGAAATGTAAAATTCATGAATAAAATTCCTATCAGATATGATTACAGATCCTCCACAATCAATCAGGAGACGCAATCAGTATCACTTGCTACAACTGGAAAACGAATTAATTTGGAATATATTCTACCAGGATATTGTCAAAAATATTCAGACTGGGAATTCAGAAGCTTTGAATTACTGAAAAAAGGTGACAAGTATTATTTACATTTCGTAGTTAGAAAATATGTTAAAGCAAGTGGAGAACATTCAGGAGAATTTATTGGCATTGATCGTGGTATTCGCCATATAGCAGTTACATCGCAAAACCAATTTTACAATGGTTCCCGTCTACGAGAGATTAAAAATCGATATTTTAGGTTGAAACGTGGACTCCAGAAGAAAGGCACTAGATCTGCAAAACGTAAATTAAAAAAAACTGCAGGTAAAGAGAAACGGTTTCAGAAGGATCAGAATCATTGTATTTCTAAAGACATTATTAATAATCTGAATAGCAATTCTACAATAATACTTGAAGACTTAAGTGAAATAAGAAAAACAGCAAAATACAGAAAAAAATCAAGACAGGGTAGAGAATTAAATTCCTGGGGTTTTTACCAATTTCAAATTTTTCTTGAATACAAGGGGAAAGAGAATAATATTGAGGTTGTATATGTAGATCCAGCTTATACATCACAACGATGTAATATGTGTGGATATATATCCAAAAAGAACCGTAGTGGAGCTAATTTTAGTTGTTTATCATGTGGATTTGGTTTGAATGCAGATCTTAATGCTTCGCGTAATATTGAGGACAAATATTTTGATGATGGATATGTATTGTATGAACTAGCTCAGAAGGCTAAAGGCTTTCTGAGAGGGGCTCCCGTCATTATCCCTAATGTAGCGTCTTGATCTTAGGACCAAGTCAGTTACAAGAAAAAGTATACTTTTTTGAATGATTTAGTAATAATATTGTAAAATATGTTAAGGATTATTTCGAACTAGTTTTTTGCGTTTTCAATTATTTTCTCAGCTGAGACCTTACCAATTCCTTTCAAAGCAGATAGATCAGACACCGCTGCTGCAGCAATTTTATCTTGAGTGTCAAATCCAGCTTCAATCATTGTTGCCATATTTGCACTTGAAACACCTTTAATTGATAATTCACCAGATGCTTTTGCTTTCTTTGGTTTTTCGTCTTCATCATCATCTTCAAGCTCATCTTCAAGATCGTCGAAATCCCATGCCTCAGGAGGAGGGGTTTGAATCATAGTCCAACCAATCCATATTAATATAGCAAGGACACCTGCTACTCCCAAAAACAAGGGTATAGCCATTCCCCAGTAGATTTTACTTTCAAAAGGAGCTCCATCTCGGATGGGTAAAATTACTAATAGTGCGATTTCAACTATAAGTGATACTGTACCGATACCGACAAGAATTCCTCCAATTATGCTGTCATTATTTGCCATTTTTTCACCTTTTTATACTGTAAACGTTAACAAGGATACATTTGAGGAGCTTAATTAAACAAATCGATGAAGTCTTATCTAAAATCTATTCCATCGGATTTTTATTGTGGATTTTCAGATATAAATTTTATAATATAAACTAGCTATTAGGTCCGTCAATTAGATATTTCGAAATAGGTTGTATATTCTCCATAGTTAGTGCAGATGAAGGGATTGATTTCTTGGTCCATAATTCAAAAGTGATGATTGCACTAGTAACGTAAAAATCCCATCCGTTAACAGTTGAAATATCCAGTGATTTTGCAAGTCGTATTGTTTCACTATCACCCCCCTGACTCAAGATTGGATCAAACACAATCCTAGCATTTCTAAGTTTATTAGGGGGAATCGGAGAAATTCTCTCAAATCCAATTTCAGATAACTGGTTATTAACAACTAGATCAAAGTGATCAGTGAAAGAATCCCTAGCAGGTACTATATTGGGAAAATCTTGGATTAGTAATTTTAGTTTACTATCATCAATGGGCCTAACAACAATTAATTCTGCTGAATCTCTTAACGCAGCTATTAATGACCTACAGTAAAGATCTTCACCTTCAATATAGACTCTTTTAATACTCTTGATAGCAAAGGGACTAAGTATTCTCCTTATGGCCTCTACATCTGTATTGTAACCCATGAGGCCATCCTTAGAGATTACAACTGAATTAACTTCTTTGGTATGGATAACACTTACGTCTAGTCGATCAAGTTTTGAAATTACTTCTTTTTTCCAATGATTAAGTATCCTTACCCCATCTA
>JAAFKL010000333.1 GCA_021399405.1 Candidatus Heimdallarchaeota archaeon
ATTGATATTGAATGTCAGTTAATTCGGGAATTCAGATTCCAGATATTTGAATATTACATAAATGGTGTTATTTCGAATTATCGTTACCACATTATGGATGTTGAGGGTAAATTACTTGTTCGTTGGGACAATGCTCCTCATTTTCCAGATTTGGAAAACTTTCCACATCATAAACACTCAGTTGTTGAAGCGATTACTTCTAATCAACCTACCTTGATGCAAATATTAAACCAAGTCTCTGATATTTGGTAATGTCAAATAAATCAATGAGAACTGTGAAAAATTAAAGCACCAAATAATTATAATTTAAGAGGTCTAGTGAGTAAATAACACATTTAGTTTTTGTTTTAAATTAATTGTACTTTCAACAAATAATAGACTAAATGATCATGTTGTGATGATCTGTTTTTTTCTGAAAAAACATTTGCACACTCGTTACTTGGTTACATTGCTTTGGTTTGTATTGAGAACCACTTCCATTTTGTCTAAAGTCATTTTTAAGGTTTTACTAAAAGAAGAATGATTGATCCGAATCATTTGAATCATCGATCACCAAGCATTTTTTATATATTACAAAGGAGTAATTATTATGAAATCATCTGATCTATCCATTGATTACGAATTAGTAAATACAATTAAAGAAAGGTGGAAATCAAAAATTCACAAGATTAGGTCATCGCCGCTTGACAGGGAGCATGTAACAAGGGGTATCCACGATCAAGCAAACCGGTTAACTAACTTCTTACTATTCAAAGAACACCGATTTGTGTTACTCATATTTCCTTTTCAAAATAGAAAGATTCGCAATTAGTAGCAAAGCGACCAATACTGGTAAAGGAGATAATCCTACAGGTAGACCACCTGAACCTTCATCTGAATTTGTAAATTTAATCTTTAAATGAATTTTAGCCTCGAAATCATTATTTATTATTTGTACAACATAGGTACTTGGTGAATTAATATCAACCGAATAAATCTTACTAGTAATATCTTCTGTGTAAAGTAATGAATCTGCAGGATCATCATCATCGGGGTCAAACCAACCAAAACTATAGGTAGTACTCACAAAAACTATCAAATCCAAAACCTTTGTACTGAAAATTTCTATTGTAATTTCAAGGGTTCCTTTTGCATCAATTTCTATTTCTCGTCGTGTACCCCCAAAGGCTAGAACTGTTATATCCTCATCCAAGATATATTCAGAA
This sequence comes from Candidatus Heimdallarchaeota archaeon, assembly GCA_021399405.1. The sequence goes on from JAAFKL010000333.1 coordinate 1,206, forward strand.
GTTGTACTTGTTAAACTGGATGACTTGGTTGATTCTATTGTAGACCTGGTAGATGTGGATTCTATCTGAATTTTATCTTCGATTATTAGTAGATGTACGCTATATTCCTTAATTAAATCTGAAAAGTAGCCAGGTGAAATTTCCAATGTGTATGTCCCAGGAGATAATGTAACCTGGACTCCCGCCCATAATCCATTGTAATCATCATTGTACTTTATTGAATTTTCTGAAGAATCATACAACCTCATCTGATTATCTCCATCATTACCATCAGTCTCTATAGAAACCGTTGAAGGCTCATTTACATTGAATTGAAAATAATCAACATCATCCGCAGGAATGTGATTATGAATTTGTAGGGTATCGTTTAGGAGCTGAGTAGCTGTATCAAATGAGTCATTTGGTTCGTAAATATCTGCAGATATGGGGGCTATAGTTAAGTGCATTTCATAGTTTTCCACATAATCGAAAAGACCAAGTTGCGTAACAAGTACAAAATAACTCCCTGAATCTAAATATACCTCCATACCTGCCCATAATCCACTATAATCATTATTACTTTCGATCACATCATTTGAATCAGATAAAATCATAAATGTATCTCCTAATGTACCTGCTGTCCAGATATCCACTTTGGCAAAAGAATCTGTTGAGAAGCTGAAATAATCTAGATCACTTGAAGGGGATAGATTGTGAAATTGTGTAATTCCAGGTAATAACGGAGTTGCAGTATCTTGGGAATTATTTGGTTCGTAATTATCAGGTTGAGGAAGGAGGGTATATTGGATGTAATATTCTCCATATGCGGCAAAATAATATTCAGATACTTCGACATAGTATGTTCCTGCTTCTAAGCTAATGCTTAGGCCTGAGTAGCCATCACTATACTCTATATCATCATTATAATCCATTTCTACCATATTAACATCGTATAACCACATTTTAGTGTCTGCCAACATATCACTTGTCCCACTTGTCCAAATTTTTATCACCTCGGGTTGTGAAAGTATAATACTGTAATAATCTACATCACCAATAGGGACTAAATTATGTAGTTGAGAGACATCAACTATTAAAGATGTTGCGGTAGCAGCTGTATCGTCGGATTCATAAGTATCAGCACTTAATGGGGAAACTAACAAATGTATATTGTATGAATTGATTATATCGAATGAATAATATGCTTCTATTGCGACAGAATAGATTCCTGGATCTAAATAAACTAATAACCCTGCCCAAGATCCATCATACTCATCATTGTAGTCAACTAAAGTTCCTTCAGAATTATATAACATCATGTAAGTATCTCCTGATGGTCCTGAGGTCATAATTGATACTTCTGATAATTGAGTTATTGTGAAATTGAAGTAATCAATATCTGCAGCAGGATTAATAGCATGAGTTTGTATTGAATCGTGAACTAAAATGTTTGCTGTATCAATTGAATTGTCTGGTTCATATGAATCAGCAATTACTGGAATTACACCTATATGCGATATTGTAATAGACATAATTAGAATAAATAATAGCAAAAATTGATAAGAGTGTAACGATTTCATTTTTATTATTTGAGAGTTTTTAATTTTCATTTTTCAGGATCCTCTGTCATCAGTATTAGATATAATGACCTATCCACAGATTGTTTTGATTCTTATATAAATAAACAAACTTTATCAAAGTGAATATAGTGAGTTTGAATGATCTCCAATGCAATACTGATTTGAAAAAGGGAAAAGTTTCTATTCGAAAGATGAGAATATCATCTAATTATGAATAATTTTGATTATATTAAAAAATTAAGAAACCAATACAATTATAATTCAAGATGTCTAGTGTGTAAATAACACAAATATTATTTTTATTAAAATTTTACTTTCAACTAATAATAGCCTGTTTGATCATGTTGAGATGATCTGTTCTTTTTTTAAAAAAAACATTTTGCACACTCGTTACAAAAGTTGGTTGACAAGTAAGTGTTTTGGGTCAAATTAAATATCGTGAGTATTTTTTATATCTAATTTTTGATTATACAATGTTAGCTAGATGGACTCTAAGCTTCAATCCAAACGGAGAAAAGCATATTCGAAGTTATCTAGATCGAACAAGAGTATCAGTTTCAAGGAATTATTTAAAATGGCTAATTTATTTGGTTTCACATTAAGACGAGTTAAAGGTAGCCATCATTTGTTCAAACGAGAAGATATTAATGAAAAATTGAATATACAAAAAAATCCAAATGATAAAAATAAGGCAAAACGATATCAAGTAAAGCAATTATTAAATATAATTAATACCTACGAGTTGTTAGAGAATGAGTAATGAATCTAAATATCCTATTGAAATACACTGGAGCGAGGAAGATAAATGTTATATTGCTTCAGCTCCTGATCTGAAAGGTTGTACTGCACATGGATACACAAGAGAGGATGCTTTAGCAGAAATTCAAACTGCTATTGAACTGTGGTTAGAAACTGCCATTGAAGATGGGGAACAGATCCCAATTCCTGGCAAGAAACAGATTATCGCTTAGGTTTAATTTACGGAATTCCTGTATCCTATATGCTAAGCTAAATTGAAATTAGAAAAATATTAAGGACCATATACAACCAATTAAGATTTGGTGTGTGTAATTGACAATATCTCTTCTAAAATCAAAAAAGCCTAAATGATCAAGTTGAGATGATCTGGTCTTTTTGGCGAAAAACATTCGCACACTCGTTACCCATGGCTATATGATTCAGTTGGGTTTGAAAACCACTTTGGTGTTAGTTTCATTTTTGGGTTATATTAAATTTTATATTAGAGAAATAAAAATTAACTTGACATAAAATTATATTATTTAAATAAGAATCATAATAATTATCTTGTATGTATGTTTCTGAATCTGAAAAACAAATAAAGCCTAATCATCAGGAATTGCTAAACACAGTTGACACGTATCCCTTTCCTTTTGAGTTAACAGTAAAATGCAAAAAAAGTGATTTAGGTCGCAAAGGATTAACAATTCAATATTCAACCCAGAAAGGGACCACATCGTTCCCTGTCAAGGTTCCAAAGGAGGGAAAACATCGATTCAATGTAACTTGTATGAATTGTGGGGTTTTATTAAATTTTCATGCAGTATCCTTGGAAAAAGAAAAATCTGAAAAAAGAAGAGCGAGGCAAACTGAATTTACACCATACATAGCCTTAAGTCTTTTTTTTTTCTATCTTTCGGGAATTGGGATAATATTAGGGGCATTCTTTGCAATAGCCGCATTTGGATTTTATAGGTCACGTGATATTCAAAGAATATTTTATATAAGACATCCTTTCAAATTTATTGGTTCAGAACATCCATTTGAAATTAAAGACATCCTGACTGGGCAGATTGCACGTGATAGAATCAATTCAAGGTTTCTTGCAACGTGGGTTACTCGTAGACCGATTGATGTTTAATTTCGTCACGAAGCATGATTAACCTTACGACGTTATTCGTCATAGTATTCCCATTCATTATCATCCAATTCATCGTCTGACCATTCTCCTTCCTCCCATTCGTATTCTTCTGGAATTTCGCTTCCTTTTCTCATAAATCGTCTTCTCCTCATTTTGCTTTTATCTTTACGGGTTATAAGATAAATCCCAATAATTACTAGAATAATCCCCCCAAATGACCAAAGTACGAATCCTGTCACAATTAGAATCCAGCCATTACGTCTATCATTTGGTTTAATGACACCTCTGTCTATATGATCTTGTCGTTGCCATACTTTATCAACTCTATGATTGCCATAACTATTACCCATGTCATCAAATGTCCATTTTATCCCCATAAAAAACAATCCTACCCCATAAATTATCAGAAAATAACCCAGGAAGATAAAAAGGAGGACACTTCCCACTCCAATGAAAATTATTGACCACAATATAGCATGGAGACCTGAACTATATTCACTACGGTCATAAAGAATCGTCATTCATTAATTCCTCCTATCATTTATTTTGTAAAACCTAAAATTTGAAGACCAAATTTCTATAATAATAAATTTTGATGTTGTGTTTAGTTGAATACTATTACTTCTTTTATCATTGATAACTGAATGTTTCATAATCAGGGTCTTTCCCAATTTATATATAAATAAACCAAGAATCGTGGGGATGGTTGAACTATGAAAATCGGTAGTGGGAAAAAAAGTAATATCAATATCTTATTTTTTATTTAAGTTTTATTTCAACAAATATAGCCTAAATGATCATGCATAGCTTTTTGGATGTTTTAATTATTGGATAATATTTATTTGTTTTTTGAAGGATAAAAACTCACTTTCAAAAGAGGCTACATGCTTAATATTTAATTCCAAAGCAGTAGCAATTATAACACAATCAGTAAAGGATAGTGGTTTTCTCCCAGTTTGGTTTTGAAATAGTTGCCATGCTTGTTTAAAGAGTAATTGGTTAATCATTATGAATTGCAAAATGTCCTCTGTGTCCCTCATAACTATAGATCCCAACTCTGTAGCTTTTTTATTAGAATTAGATCTTGATTGAACCAAGGTAGCTAATTCGTCAAATACATAATCAAGAAGAATCGGTTTTCCATATTGGCCATCCAAAATTTCGCTGTAAATGGTTCTTGCCCTTTGATGATCGTTATCATTTGCGTTATAAAAGGCATAAAAAAAATTTGTATCAAGAATAATCAATTGATCACCCATACAATTCTTCATCAATCGATTCTGAATTACTTGGGGGGAAATCAAATGTAGTCCTCATCACCCTCTTTTTGACTTTTGTACTAACTCCTTTGAACAATTCATTTTCTAAGACAGTAGGATGGGTTTCTGCAATTGTAACCAGTAAATCGATTAGGTCTTCCTGATTTAATTTTCGACCTTTAAGTAATTGTTGTGCTTTAAGTCGATCCAGGCGTACTTTTGTCTCATCTCGAACCTTAACTGTTGTCACCATAATCAATATAGATACTTGTATACTTTTATACCTTTTGCCTATTTTATGTCTGTTTAACGCGATAAATTGTAGGGATTTAGGCTATACTTAGACACATATTAGTTTCGATTTATTGGTTTGTACTAAAAACCCTGTCCCTATTGATAATCATGAGTTTACAATATATTATGGGTACATTTGTGCTTGTCATTTTACTTGACGCTAATTTCTCATACTTTTTAGGAATAGTAACGTTCAATAATTTTCTTATACCTCTTATCACCAATTTGATAGGATTTTGGGTTGAAAACTGATTTGTGCAAATATTAGGATTGATTGATCCAGATAAAACTTTATTTATTGTGGGGTTAGATGGAATTCAGCGTTCTACCAGAACATGACATACCAAACAAAGTGTTAAGCTGGCTGTTGGAACCTTCTAACCCTTCGGTGCGCTATCGAACATTAATTGATTTACTAAATTATCCACCTAACGACCCAGAAATTCAACTATCTTATAACGAGATTATGAATTGGAAACCCGTATTGAAAATAAAAAATGCGATGCATCCGGAAGGTTACTGGCAAGTCAAAGTAGAAAAGGGAAAAATCGTCGGTAAAGATACGGATTATCGGACTTTTAATACAACTCATTGGGTATTAGGATACCTTGCGGAATACGGGCTCGCCCGCAAGGAAGAATTTATCAATCTTGCTAGCAATCGTTATTTAGATCTACAAAAAAGTGATGGGGATTTCTGGCAGCATTTATCTTGTCTCTATGGCTTAAATCTTTATACATTTTCCAAACTCGGTTTCGAACCAGACCCCCGAATCCAAAAAACCATTGATTTGGTTGCTTCATCAATTAGATATGATAACGGTTATTTATGTGATATTCATGAAGGTAAGAAGCGTAAAGGGAGATTAGTCAAGAGCTGCTTTAGGGGAACCCTCAAAGTGTTATTTGGACTAACTGAATTCCCATCAAAATGGAATCATCCTAGTGTAAAGACACTTGTGGACTATTTCTTAAACCGTGAACTCCTATTTAAGAGGAGTAAACCAAAGGAATTGGTAGTAAAAAATTCGGGAGCTTTGGTATTTCCCTTTACTTATCGAGAAGGATTATTGGAAAATCTCTATCCACTTCTCAAAATGGGGTACGGAAATCATCCCAAATTTATGAGAGCATGGGAACTCTTCGAATCTAAAAAACTACCGGACGGGAAGTTTCCATTGGAGTGGAATCCGATGAATAGATACCTTAAACCCGGCAAAAAGGGAGAAGCAAATAAATGGATTACATTTTATGCTTATCTCCTGTATAAATTAAAATAAATTAAATGAATTGAAAAATCAGAGAAAACCACGGTTATCATCAGGAAAAAAGAGTATGAAAAGATTAAAGCACCAAACAATTATAATTCAAGATGTCTAGTGTGTAAATAATACATACATTATATATTTTTCAACAAAATTTTTCCTAAATGATCATGTTGAGATGATCTGTTCTATTTTACAAAATACATTTGCACACTCGTTACTTCGGTTCGGTTGGGTTTGAAAACCACTTCCCTTTAAGGTTAAAGTTAAAAAATGGTGAAACTCATGGGTTCAATCTTGCGACTGAACCCACAAATTCCGTACATAGGAGGTGATCCGCCCGCACCTTCCGGTACGGGCACCTTGTTACGACTTCTTGCTACTCAAAGAGCACAGACTTGTTCA
>JAAFKL010000334.1 GCA_021399405.1 Candidatus Heimdallarchaeota archaeon
CGTTTGCATTTCTTCAAGCGTGGCTGGTAAAAGAAGATCACCGCCATGCAATTTTTTTCTAAATATTGCCAGATCCTCTGCCGTTGTAAGCAGATTTCCCGCACTACTGGCTATACTAAAGTATCCTTCTATCGGTATTCCAATTCCTTGTACATCAAACAGTCCCATTGTATCAATTCCTAAAGTATCCCAGTCAAGCTCAATCCACATATGAGAGATTTCATTTGTATCTATAGATTCAAAAGGATAGGAAAATGTATGTGTCAAATTCAATGGTTCCAGCACCCGGGCTCGCACCTCTTCATACCAAGGTACGTTAGCAATGGATTCGATAATTAAAGCTGCAAGCAGATAGTTTGTGTTTGAATATGAGTAGGTAGAATCTACAGGAAAATTAGGTTCTAAAACATATGCTTGCAGGAGGTTGTCTATGGTCCATATACTATCAATATACAATTCCAAATCTTCAATCCATAATGGATTCTCATTGATATAATCACTAATTCCACTTCGATGACTAAGCAATTGCTGGATGGAAACAGTTGAAGGGATGTTCGGGTACTCATCAATGTATGTACCTATAGAATCATCCAAACTCAAGAGACCTTCTTCATACATTAATAACAAGGTGGCTGAAACGAATGATTTGGTGTTACTGGCCATTCCCATTAAGTGGTCTGTTGTTAAAAGAGATTCAGTAGGTAATTCCTGACTTAACCCAGATGCTCTTTTCCAAACAGAGCCATCTGGAGTGACTAATGATGCCGTAAAGCCCATAATAGTTGAAGTTGCTACAGAATTGTCGAATGCTAGGTCTAGTGCTTCAAAGCAATCAGGTGGAAGTTCTTTAGGTTGAGATAGTGGAAGATCTCGGCGAAATTCAAGAAATTGGTTCTCGTTCAAGGCATGAGGAGGTTCTAATTGAGCGTTAACAAGTGTACTTGAAAATAGAAAGACGAGTAAGAGATAGGTTTTGTTTTTCATCGTGGTTTTGTTTTTGGCTAGCAAGCAATATTCTTAAACTACCCTAAAATTTAGTTTGAAATTTTAATAAAAAATAATTTGAAGTTATAATGAATAAGAAATGTGGATTATAACTTTGAAGACGGTGGCAGTGGCGGTAGAAATATAAGGCAAAATAAGTTTAGAATCAATATAAATTGCAACCGCTGATCTTACCCAAATAAGGATTTTTATGCATGATAATTATCATTGATTGCTGATAGTTAAGAATATACATTTAGCTATTAAAATCAAAAGGCATGAAAACAATATTAACAATTCTGTAAGGTTAATAAATTAACATATTGAATTTATTCTACTATAAATCAGTACTTATGAGTAACGGACCTATTAATGTAAAGAATATAATCACCTTCCCTTTTAGATTTTTATATAAAATTCATGTTCTTCTATTTTTTGTATTAATTATGGTATTGTATTTTCCGGTTTTTAGCTTTTTATTAGCTAAAGAATCACGGTTTCCTACTGCGTTTAGATTCATTAAAGGTTTTTCAAGATTGTGGCTATGGGGTTGTGGAATTTTCATTAGAGTTAAAGGCCAAGAGAATATTATTATGGACAAACCTTTTATAATATGCTCTAATCATAGTTCATTTATTGACCCTGCAACTTTATATTCAATATTTCCCCAGCATTTTGTTTTTACAGGTAAGCAAGAGATTGAGAATTGGCCACTATTCCATATTTTCTACACATCGGGAATGAATATTTTGATTGACAGGCACAGTAGAATTGGAGCAATGAAAGGTTTTAAAAAAATGATGCGTATACTTGAAGATGGCTATCCACTAGTAATTCTGCCAGAAGGAACTATTCCTGTAAATGCTCCAAAATTAGGTGAGTTTAAGTCAGGAGTAACAGCCTTAGCTATTCAACAACAAATACCAATAATCCCCGTAACTCAAACAACTAACTGGAAAAGACTTCAGCGCCGTGGCTTAATGATAGGTAAAGCCAGTCCAGGAGTAGCAGAGGTCATTATTCATCCTCCCATTGAAACAATAGGCTTAACAAAATCCGATGCCAAAGAATTACTGACTAAACTGCGTGATATTATCAATGAGCCATTGCATGAAATGTATGGGGTTTAATTTGGAAGGTAGTCCATACAATTCTTAGAATCATCAGGCAAACTTGTAGTTGGTGAAACACTAATCAGAGAGAAATTAATCATAGAATAAACAATAAATTCAAATCTATTTTAAA
>JAAFKL010000056.1 GCA_021399405.1 Candidatus Heimdallarchaeota archaeon
CTATGGTATACATTCATAACACGAGAATCAGAAGGTACTATCAGCAGTTTAACAGAGATGTTTTATTCCCCTGGAACACCACACAAAGGCTATCAAAATATGACTGGGGTTCAAGAGAGGTATCGTGGTAGAGGATTGGGTAAATGGGTGAAAGCTCATATGCTTGAATGGTTATATGCTAAGTACCCTGATATCGTGTATATTGTTACTGGTAACGCAACATCCAACAAACCTATGCTCTCCATCAACAATCGAATGGGTTACAAAGAATTTCTAGCAGGTACTTCATATTCCTTCAAGGTTGAAAATCTATTGACAAGCTACAGTCTATGAATTCACTTTGCATACTAAGCTAATCGATTGATGGTGATATGTTGGCGATCTGTCTATCTGTCCAAAACTTCAAAGTTGAAGAATAATTTTATAAAGATAAGACAAATTCTTGTTTTGATGGACTATAGGCAAGACTATTAATGAATTGATTAAAATGGTGTTAGCATGAAAAATCAAGTGAGTACGCATGCGAGCAATAATAAAATCAAAAAAGTTCATAAAGTTTTAGTGGCCTATGATATCGGATCTGGATCTACAGAAGAGGTCGCTGAATTTATACGTAATATATTGTCCCAAGATGGTAATATTGTAGAAGTTAAAAATATTAGAGATGAACTTGATTTGACTTCTTATGATAGAATAATAATAGGTAGTGCAATTAGATACGATAAGTGGATGTCCAGTGCCAGAAAATTTGTTAAGAATAACCAAGAAATTTTAAGTAAAATACCTGTAGCATTCTTTTTTACTTGCTTAGTTTTATCTAAAAAAACTGATAAGTCTATCCTGCAAGCTAAGAAATATTCTGATAAACTATATGATATTGCTCCTAGGGTTAAACCTGTAAGTGTGGAAGGATTTGCGGGTGTATTAGATTATAGTAAAATCTCTTTGGTTCCCCGTTTGCTTCTGAAATTATACTTAGTAATTCTTAGAGTTAAGGAAGGACTTAGAGTAAAAGAAGGAGATTATAGAGACTGGGATGCTATCCGTTCATGGGTTAAAAGTATTGATTTCAAATAATTCGATCAATCTAGCACGTCTCAAGTTCAATTAAATATCTAATGTTTAAGTACAATAATTGATTAAAGATATTCGGTTTCATAAAATTCAATTGCGTAGTATCATCCTAATACGCAATTCGTGAATTTTATTGAATTCTAAAAGTGGTTAAATTCTAACCCTAATGACTATCAAATGGATTTAATTATTCAATAACCTTTTCACAAAAGAAACGGAATATACTTCTTACTCTTTTCCATGTATTTCTTATATTCATCTCCGAATTCCTTAATAAGTAGCTCTTCCTCATAAATTGCCCTATCATTCAGAATTTTGAAGTAGACAACAAATAATACCATGGATACCAATACTGATTGAGTTATCAGGATAAATGCCACGATCCCAAAAATTGCACTAGCATAAATTGGATGTCTGACGTATTTATAGATCCCATTAGTTATTAATTCATGAGTATCCCTTATTACTAGGATTCCGGTTGCTTGTTTACCAAGATTAATTCTTGAAAGTACTAACATCGCTACTGAGAAAAAATAGACAATCAGACCTATTACCGATATTATATTATTTCTCCAACCATAATATTCAGCCTCTACCACAGCTCCAATAAGAAAGAATGGGCTTAGAAGGAATAGGAGTACAATGTATTTTTCAAAATTTCCCTCCTCTTTTTTTTCTTCTTCAATCGGTCTTATGATTGTATCAATTATACCTCCTGCATAGAGCAAAATCAGATATGTCAGATAGTATGTGTCTCGGAAAATGTCTGGTTTGATGAAGTAAAATACACCAGTGTAATATACTATATACACGACTACAATGAATAGTAACTTTTGCAAGAATACACTCATATCCTCATTTCACCCACATTTATTATTCCATCGGGCATTTGAATTATTCCCTCTTTGATCATTGATTTAGATCATGAAAATCGAAAGAGATGAATAATTTGAGTATATTTAGTTACAATATTTATGTTCATAATTATTCGATCGATCTATCAGAATGAACACGTTATCCAGGAATTGATACAATCTTATCGGATCTATTATGTTGTAATACACCATCATGTTGTTCCTCGGGAAGATATATCCCATATGCACATAACAGAGACCCTATTAACCCATTTACAGCTAATATGAGAAACATCTTTTGGATGGTAAAATGTTGAAGAAGAATTCCTCCTATAATCAAATATGGCACTGAGACAACCATAATCAGAGTAGGTATCAACGAATATATAGCGTTTCTATTAGAATTAGGGATCTTATCTAGGAAATATCGGGGCATTAGAACATCGACAAAATACCTACCTGTATATCCAATTGTAAATGCCACTATTAGTAAAATGAAGAGAATTAGATTAAATTCAGATGTTGATTCAAAAAATGAAACCATGACGTACATAATACCAAAAAATACTAGATCCAGTCCAATAAAAGAAAGCGATAGGACCTTTTTGATATTTTTGATTCGTTTTGAAATTATTCCAGCAATACCTGTCGCTATAGCACCAAACACCCAAATTGTGGATCTCAGCATTGCTGTCATTGTATCAGTTTTACCGTATGATTCGTATAAAGGTAACATCATCAAACCAGCCCACAACATCATCCCACTACCAGTTATCATCATTCCTAAGACTAAAAAAGATAAATTCCTGTCATTATATACAGTTGATAATCCCTGGTTGAAGAAGCTGAAATAATTTCTTAGATGTAATTCGCGATGAGGGGCTGAGGGGTGCTCTTTTAGATATATTAGAAAGATAAATGAAAATAGTAAAAGAAAAATACCCTGAAAATAGAATAACAATTGCCGTGATGAGAAATATATGATAAAGCCCCCAAAAATAAAGGCAATTGCTGTTATCAGTTCTTTTACCATTGTGAACTTGCCTAATAACTGACCATAAGTTTGTCTAGTATGATCCTCACTAACATAAAGTATGTAATTATTATCAAACCATGAATTAAATGAACCTGATTCTTGACCTTGAGCGAAACCGATTATTCCAAATGAAATTAAAATTTGATTAATATTTCCTGAATAACTTAGAATAAGTAATCCCACGCCATATGATACTGCTGAAATAAATAGTACCCAACGCTGACCAATCCAATCCCCCAAAGCCCCAGTTGGATAGTCAGTTAAGGCTTGTACACCAAATTTAACTCCTAAAACCCATCCCAATTGCTTGAGTGTCAAAGTCTCCAGAGCAAATAAGATTAGAAACGTATTTGTTAACATGATAACAAAGGTATAAGCAAATATTATAAGAAAGATCTAGTAATAAATCTCTTTGCTGGATCATTCATATCTGATAAATCAAAGAATCGATTGATCATAGCACTCATTTGTTGCCCTCTAAAGCATCTACAGATTTTACCATTTTCACTGAGCTCTGACAAAGAGTATATTCCTTAGATAATTCTAAAATCGGATCCAATTCATCATTAGTAATTTCAGCAAACCCATATCGTTCGAACCATGTTTCAGCGGTATCAGTGAAAAGGAAAATTTCTTTGATCGACTTAAATTTAGCATATTCTTGGATCACAATCATCAGAGCATCTCCAATTTTATTACCTTGATGAGATTTCTTAACCCCAACAGAACGCAGCAATGCGGTAGTATGGTATATTTCTAATCCAATTATTCCCACAGCTGACCCATTTTGAATCGCAAGGAAAAAATTATCAATATGATCTATAATCCCTATAGTAGGTAGATTTAATTCCTCTAGTAATTGATAAATTCTAGGGAGATCGTTTAATGTCGTTTTAGCAATTTGCAGTTGATTTGAGTTAATCATACTAACTTATTGGTCAGATTTAATATAAAGACTTTCCATCTTTTCTACTGTAGGATAGTAGATGACTAATACATTGCGATCAATCAAAGACTGAAGTAATGCAATTAACCAATTTAGAGAGAATTAAGATTAACAATTTTCATCGATTTCTGAACATTGATTCAATTCAATCTGAAATGTTGAATGGTTAAAATCATGACTACGGGCGATAACGGCAGCTGTATTTTTGATCAATTCTGAGAGATCATAGGATTTCACAATAATGTGTGCAGTTAACAGGTTGAAGTTATCAGTCACGGTCCACGCATGGAAGTCATGGATATCAATAACACCGTGAATTGTCTTTAATTCGGAAGTGATTAGGTCAAGATCTACACCCTCCGGAGTTGCCTCGACTAATATCCTAACAGCCTTTTTGGATATTGCAAGTCCACTTTTCAAGATTAATATTGAAACTGCAACACTCGCTACTGCATCTAACCAATAAGCACCAAATAATACAATACCAATTCCAGCAATTAATGCGGCGACAGAACCCAAAAGATCTGCCATAATATGTTGATACGCACCTTCTATGTTTATGCTACCTTCTTTATCCGATTCGAGCATGTATATACCAAAAATATTTACCAAAAGTCCCACAAATCCAACACCAATTACCAATGCACCTTCAACAACTATTCGATCTGAGGATATTAGACGTTCAAAAGCTTCTTTTATTATGTAACCAGAAATTACTATTAGCGATAATCCATTTATCAAACCAGACAGGACTTCAACCCGTTTATAACCAAACGTAAATTTTGCATTACTCTTTTTTGATCCTAAATGGATTGCAATTAGCGAAAAAGCTAGTGATACCACATCATTCAACATATGGCCTGCATCAGCAAGTAACGCAAGGGAATTTGCGAGGTACCCTGTAATTACTTCAACAATCATGAAAATCAAGGTTATTACGAGAATAATGCTTAGTTTTGATTTAGATGAGGCTTTATGGTCATGATGTTGAGGTACATTTTTTTCTTCGATATGAGGATTAGAAGAACTGGTATGCATCCTTACAAGTAATATTATACAATTAATATTATTAAGTTGTTGTTAGCAAGAAGAAACCAACCAATTCACGTTGATCAATTTTAGAATAATCCGAAAAATCTGAATCCAATCAACCCTAATCACACTATTTATCATTGAAAAATTGCTGAAATCCAAAATTTTTTTAATATCGTAGATGTAATGTACCTCGTGCATTTGAAAATTGGTGATGAAGCACCAGATTTTGTATTTAATACAACTAACGGAGATCAATCAAATCTACACAGTATTCGTGGCAAAAAGATAATATTTTTCTTCCCCAAGGCATTTACACCAGGTTGTACACGAGAATCAATTTCCATACAGGAGAACTATCAGGATTTGAAACAACTGGGGGTTGACGAGGTGTTTGGAATCTCACTAGACAAACAAGAAAAATTGAATAAATTTTGTAGTTCATACAATTTTGAATATCAGATGGTAAGTGATAAAGACAAGAAAATAAGCAAATCTTATGGTGTATATAGAAACAAGATTCTGCTTAAGTTCGCAGATAGAGACACATTCATAATAGATCAAGAAAATAAAATTGAGGGAATAATAAGAAATGGTCTCACCGGAAGAAAAAGTAAATTGGGTTTGCATAATCAAGGGATTGAAATTAAAAA
>JAAFKL010000335.1 GCA_021399405.1 Candidatus Heimdallarchaeota archaeon
ATGCTTAATGAAACAAAACCAAATGCGAGAATCTGATTTCCTCTTCTTAAGAAAATTGCACTTACAAAAAGACTTATTCCAGCGCCCAATCCCCCGATTAAGTTAGCTATGCCGTTTGCAATGCTTCTATCTTCACTTCGCACAAGATCAGGCATCAAACTAGCTGAAGGGGCACGATATAGTGCCATCACAAAATTAAAAATTACAATATTAGCTAAAAACAAAAACAAGAATGTCAATCTTGAAAGAGAAAGAAGAAAGAACAGAATTGATGCTCCAATTACACCAGGAATGATAAATGGTAATCGACGTCCCCATTTTGTACGAACTTTATCACTATAAACTCCGACGGTAGGTTGTATGAAAAATGCGAGAATGTTATCCCAAGTCATAATAAAACCCACCCAAGCTAGAGAGATCGAAAATTCATCTCTGAGAATAACTGGAATGGTTAAATTAAATAATGACCATGAAAGCTGAGTCGTAGCAAATCCAAGAGCTATGATTGGAACCAAGTACAATGAAATCGAATTTTCCTCTTGGTTACTCAACAGTAATAGTATCTCTTTAAGTGATAAATAGTTTTTCGTAAAATACTTACTAATAAATTTCTCATAGCGTTCCCTAATCATAATGTTAATCACGAAACGAAGAATAAGTGCCTTTATGGCTATTGTGCGTTATTTGGTTAACGATGTGAAAGAAAGTGTCTCATTCTATAATAAAATACTAGGCTTTGATATCATTATGTCAGGCCCTAAGGAATTTGCCATGGTTAGTAAGGAAGATCTCACCATCTGGTTAAGTGGACGAAATTCTTCGGCTGCAAAAGCAATGCCCAACGGGGACAAGCCTGTGGCTGGAGGTTGGAATCGATTTGTGATTGAAGTAGACTCAATAAATAACATGGTAGAAAAACTTGAAACCGCAAATGTGAATTTTCGTAATAATGTCCTAGATGGAGTAGGTGGGAGGCAAGTGCTTGTTGAAGATCCATCAGGTAACCCCATTGAAATTTTTGAGAGTAAATAAATAACAAAATTGATTCGATGATTATTTTAACTGACCCATCTCTCATCTTCAATGATACCAGGTCTCTCAATACGGATCAATCCTTCAACTTCCAGCAGTAGGAAAATATAAATCAAGTATCTTAGATCTTGGTGTAGTCCTTTAGAGACATACTGTTGCAGTGGGATGTAAGGGTTTTCCTCCAGATGAGCCATGATCTTCATCATTACAGCTACATCTTTTTCCCTGTATTTTGGAGATGCATGGATCGCTAGATGGTCTGCCCAGCTTAATTCCCCATCCTCAATCATCTCAAAATAGATCTCATGTGAAGCGAGAATTGTCTTTAGAAAAATGATATCAAATTCAATTGGCTCATTTAAAGATGAGTCAAGTACATATTTGAGGGTGTCAACGAGTAAACCGATTTTTGTAGCTGGAAGAATCTCCATTATATTTACAAGAATAGTGAACCATTTCTCCAACATGGGTGTAAAAGTTACCTCACTTGGATAGAAAACAAGTTCCATCAACCCCATATCAGAATTAACTGTCAAAATGGATAGATCTTCGTTTTCAATCACCTTACCAATATTAATTTTTACTTTAAGCATGCGATCTATAAGCACAATCCTTAATCCTTCATTTGGTGGAATGTGAGTAATGAGATAAGTCTTCATCTCATCTGATGAGCTAGCTTTAGGGACTGGAATTCCCAGATTGGAAAGTTGAGGTATCTTTCGTTGAGGAAGTTCAAGGAATGTGTAGCCCCTTACGGCAAAATGTTTGTCAATTTGGAGGTTATTGATTCCTATAATACCATTTTCACAGCGATGAGAATCCGAATACATGATCAGCCCATTTGGACTTTTATCTACCATAGCATGATGTGTATCTGTATCGAAACCAATAACTCTGGTTTGCTTACAATGATCACAGTAGTATCTTGCGTCTGGCATTTTGTTTCACAATTTGACAATTATCGTTATAGTCGAGATGCAGCATGGTTTACTTCTACTTATAATTTGATATTTCCGCCTATAATGTTGATTTCTATCGATTTTAACATAGCCCATAAGACGAAAATGGCTTATGTCCTTAAATTGCAAAAGGAGATTGATCAGAATTTCTAAGGACTCACCTAAAATTGCAGGAAAGTTATAATTATCAAATATGCTCAAGTAATCCAATTTTGCAAATATTATTTTCGGATACCTCTGCCTTTGCACAAATCAATTAATTATGGTATGAGATTCTAAGCTATGATAGAAGAATTTGATCCTGATTTAGTGGAGTCTACATATTGTCCGAAATGTAACACAGCAATGCCCTATGCGTGGTTTACTGATAAAGATGTAACATATGTTAAATTCCAACAAAAACCTGTGGAATATGGGAAGAAAAACACGAAAATTCGATCTACCAATGGTGGTGTGCGTTTCAAAATCGAGACTTTTATGTTAAGATTTTGTCCAAAATGTGAGCGTATCTATAAGCATTTGAGCATTTCATATTTACCAAATGGTCCCGGAATCAAATAGGATAATTACTTGAACATATTTCGGTACAAAAAATAAACGACCTCTAGGACGTTATACCTATTATATTTAGGGAAAAAATTACTGAATCAGAAATCGGTACAGATATATTTTCTGATCATCAAATAGCTTTATTAGTTTTATTTCTCGTTTTACAAATAGAGATCAATATTATGCACAAAGTAATTGAACCAAAAATCCTATACTTCGGTACTCCTGTTGTCTTAATTAGCACACTTAATGAAGATGGCTCGACCAATTTAGCACCTATCTCATCAGCTTGGTGGTTAGGTCAATCCTGCATGCTGGGTATGAGCACGAGATCTAAAACGGTCCAGAATTTACAACGTAACGGAGAATGTGTCCTAAATCTACCATCAGCAGATTTAGTGAACAATGTAAATCGACTTGCACTAAAAACTGGTAAAAATCCAATACCAGAGTACAAGGAAAAAATGGGATATACATACGAATCCGAAAAATTCAAACTGGCTGATTTCACTGAAACCCGATCTGATATAGTTAAACCTTCACGAGTAACAGAATGTCGAGTTCAACTGGAAGGTGTCGTTGAAAATATTCATAATTTTGGTCCAAAAGATGATTGTCTTGCCGGTATTGAGGTTAAAATTATTCGAGTTCATGTTGATGAATCGTTAATAATGGATGACACAACAGACCATATAGACCCTGATAAGTGGGATCCTCTAATAATGAGTTTTACTGAATTTTATGGGCTTCGAGAAAAATTAAGATCATCTCGGTTGGCCGAAGCATTTAGACCTCTTTTAACAAATTGAGTAGTAACAACAACCAGATCGAAGTTATGCTTCTATATCATCCGCAATTATATTGATAACAACTTTACCGGCCGTATGTCCTTTTTCGTAATAGCGGTGCGCCTCTGCAGTTTCTTCCAACGAATAAGATTTGTCAATAATTGATTTAATTTTACCTTCATCAATGAGTTTGGCTAAAAATGTAAGATCCTTTGAATTAGGTTGAGTAGTCAAGCTTCGGTATTTTTTCTTGCGAAACTTAGACAAAAACGAGGTCAAGAAAACCCTAATGATGGGCATATCTGGAGAGCCGATATTGAGAAAGACTCCATCTTCCTTCAGAGCAGTTTTCCAATTTGATAGAGGCACCTTTCCAATTGTATCCAATATAACATCGTATTTCTCCTCTTGTTTAGTGAAATCTTCTTTGGTGTAGTCTATCACTCTATCTGCACCAAGATCCTTCACTAGTTGCTTGTTTTTTCCGCTGCACACAGCAGTTACATGTCCACCATAATATTTCGCCAATTGAACAGCATATGTCCCATTTCCACCTGATGCACCGTAAATTAGTACATTCTGTCCTTCCCTAACATTACCAAGATCTCTCAAAAATTGAAGTGCCGTTAATCCAGCTCCAGGAACCGCAGCAGCTTCTGCATAACTCATATTAGAGGGTTTTATCGCCACACCGCGTTCAGACACCTTAGCATATTCCGCACATGATCCTGTTCTCGCAATCCCATATACTTGATCGCCAACTTTGAACCTTGTAATATCCTCTCCAATTTCTACAATTTCTCCTGAAACATCAAACCCAGTTACTTTTCTTTTAGGTTTTCGGATTCCTGAAGCTAAGCGCGATAATCCAAAAAACACTTTGATGCCTTTCCTAAAGAAAATATCAATTGTATTTACTGATGCGGCATGTACTTTGATTAACATCTCAT
This sequence comes from Candidatus Heimdallarchaeota archaeon, assembly GCA_021399405.1. Next base: position 4,279 of record JAAFKL010000335.1, read on the forward strand.
CATTTTCAATTATAGGTTGATCGATTTCTTTTATTTGTAGAATATCTGGGGGTCCGTATTCCTCACATGTTGCAGCCTTCATATTTGCATTCTTCCTTTTGGATCATTTAATCCATTGTAATACAATGTACTCATTAAATTTATATATATTTTTGGGCATAATTCAGATTTAGTAAGTATAATACCATCTTCAGATGAGTTTCATACTCTATTGAGTGTTATTCACCTCTACTTTCAATCTATTCTATTCTGAGTGTTCTCGTGAATACTATTTTTACTAAGCATAACCAATTAACAAAATTCTCAATCATTTCTTATTTACATAGATTATTGGTTCAACATCATGAATCACTGCTTTAACCTGTGTACGCTTACTCTTCATTCCTCGAGATTTAGTGGTTAGTTGAACAATAATCCACTCGAAAGAGTATTTAAAATCATACCTAGCCCAAATTCGCAATATCAAATCAAACCAAATTATCGTTAGAATTACCATAAACAAGGACCACTCGAAACTTAATGATTCCTTCACATGAGCCTTCTCTCCAGAAATGAGATAAACCAAGATTTTCAGGGGGTAGTCTATAATTTGTAGGCAATATATCGATAATGCCATCATGCCCCATCTTCTCCAAAAGGTGCTAAGGTACTTGAATGAATTAATATGACCTTTAAATTCGACTATCCAAAGAAAGAAGCTAACCGCAAAAATTTGTCCTCCTAGAGCTATGAGAAACCATGGAACCTCCTGTCGAAAGTTAATTGGTGTTTCAGCATTGATACCAAGCAGAATAAGAACAATTCCGAGTATTATGCAAAAAACACCGGTAAGCATTCCATATCTTGGAAATTTCATATTTGGATTATCTTGGGACAAAACCATCCCAAACATGGTACCAATGAATGCTGTTGAGAGATATGGAAATAGAGGTTGCATGTATCCATTTAGTGCGACTAATAACATTCTTAAGATTAATTCTGCAAACGACTGAGGGGGCCATTTAAATTGAGTTGAACTGTCATCTGTACTCCACCATGAGTAGATGTATGATCTTATCACCCAATCTAGGATAGGAGTCAAGATCAATACAATTAATGTTAGGGCTGCAAGGATGGTGATATTTCTGCGAATTTGTAAATGCCCATTATCCTTGTACAGCTCGTAAAGTAAAATGCTTGAAATGATAACACATAGACCAATAACATTCAAAGCCTTCCAGGCAAGTAAGCCATAATGAAGACCACTCCAAACAATTTTTCGTTGTATCAGACTTTTACCAATAAAACCACTGTATGAGATCGTCATCTCTATCAGATATCCGAGAAGAAGAACAAGTGACCCCGTAAATATCTGCTTATTTCTAACCTTTTTCAATGATGTCCCATCATCAATTCGATGTTTCATAGCGATGACATTTACACACATTGAGATTAAAATAAACAAACCAGCCCATGTACCTAATTGAATTAATACAAATGCTAATATTAGTAATAGAGGGGACAATTTTAAGACATAATCAGCATCAGTTAGATTATCAATTCCACTCCATGAATACATAAAAACATGAAACACTATCATCATCCAAATTGCAAAACCTCTAAGAAAATCTAGAGACAATGACCGTTCCATGTGTAATTATTTCATTTCAAACATAATAATTTTGGGATCTGATTGTAATTGAGATACAATATATCGATATGTGATTGGAGAGGCGTATATATTGGAAATCCAAGATAAAACTATTGTAGTGATATTACAAATCGTTTATGTAAAGATCAAGAAGCTCATCAATCAATTTTTCAAATGCTTCATCAATATTCTCTCCAGTTAAGGCAGATGTTTCAATATATTGAAATTTTTGATTATATTTTTTCGACAATTTATCAAGATGTACTTGGGCCGTTTTTCCATTCACAGATCCATCACCAGGTTTCCTTAGATCAATTTTATTTGCGACAAGGATTGTCGGAACAATTTTATCATTAGCTTTGATAAAATACTCAACCCATTTACTGATAGTTTCCAATGTATCGGGACGCATTATGTCATAAACCAGTACGAGTCCCTGTCCACCCTGTAAATAGGACTCAATGATATTCATAAAATTTCGATGTCCACCTATATCCCAAATTAGCAATCGAACATCGTCTTTCTCTTTGATTACAAATTCTGCCCCCAAAGTAGCGAGATAGTTTTCTTGAAACCCTTCACCCATATAACGCCTACACAGTGTGGTCTTGCCAACACTAGTTTCACCTAGAAGGACAATTTTAAAATTTTTCACACCTCTGCTTGGCATTAAGTATACAAAGTAATGCGACAATTAAATCTATGGATCGATTGATTATTGAGTATCAATTTGTATTTTCTTTTTACTAGAAAAACAATAGATATACACTGACCTCATCGGCTTTCAGTGTGTGCGTAGGCTTTATAACCTCAGCAAATCGACAAATCAATATGAAAACTCAAATTGCCTCATGGATATTGCTCATACTATTATTTTTTTCAATTTCTCAATCTTCAGCTGGCCCTAGAGAAAGATATGCAAGCATTAGCGAGGCTTATTGGTCCTCTCATTTAGAAATCGGAGATACTTTTACCGGATCATTGGAATTGAGGACTACAGTTGATGGGACTGAAACATCAAAATCCGATTATTCATTGAATTATGAAATCATTGGTGATATGTCGGGAAATATGTGGGATGCGAGTTATAATATATTTGATGATATTGATCTAAAAAACGGTGCTGAGGCTATCAATACTATAAACATGGTTTACTATGGAATTTCTCCAATAAATGCAGTTTTGGATGATTCTTCCGAGATTAATTTTGTTGGAACTCTATGGGAATTTTTAGTTGTTGATGATTTTCAAAACCCAGATAATGGAGTATCACTATCTATTGACACTGAAGGTGTAATGGCAACTTATACTGGTACACTCAATTATATTGATGCCGTTGGTGAATTAGATGGTACGGTTGATACAGAAACAGGGATTGTACAATCCATCATGTATACCATTACTTCAGATGATGGAACTATTGAAACCACCCAATACAACCTTCTCACTTCAAACGCTAATCATGGGGGAACAAGTACCTCATCGACAGGGGTGTCAACCAACTCTACAATTGCGTTAACTTCTGATCAAGAAAGTAACGATGATTCGTTACAAATCGAATTGATTACAATAATCAGTGGTTTATTCATATTAAGTTACAAGAAAAAGCGTTCAGATTAATAATTTCTATCAGGTAAACAATATCAACAATCGAAGGGTAAAGTGCTGAAAACATACTTCAGGATCGACATATCTTAGAACATATTGAGATTTGTTATCACTTCATTCAATAATTCCTAACAATTTCAAACTATGGATATATTCTTTGGCACTGTCCTCCTGGCTTTCTGAAATCAATTTTCCAAGCTGAATGAGCGATCCGAAAAAGTGAAGTACATCGAATGCTTGAACAATATCTCCATTTTTTAGATAAAAATATGTATTTCCAGCATACTTCACTTCCCTCCCGGTTTTCGGGTCTGAATCAGTAAATAACAATCTGCACATAATTTGATCCCCTTCGGCCATTAATTGAACAATTTCAGTATGTCGAGTACTATACAACGCTTTTAATATTTGTAATATTTTATTTTTATCGATATCCGTCTCAGATATTTCTTCTGCGTTAGAAGGGGTCATTAATGTGACTGAATATGATTTCTCAAGAATTTGTCTAAATTGAGTAAATTTTTCATAGGCATTGAATTCTTCAGTTCTAATCGTTGCCCAAGATAAATTATCGAAGCCCATTTTTATGATTGCAGATTTTCTAACAATAGATGTAAATACATCTTCATCAGCATCATACAAAGTTTGTTTTATGTAACTCCAATTGTTTTCATTGAGAGCCTGAATGTACTTTATGACTACTTCTTTGTTCCTTTCTTGAGTGTGGTAGCGTTGAAGGATTTCATGGTCATCCATAATTTGGTCGATAAGTATACACTATAAGAAATATCTGTGTCATCGTTAATCATGAAAAAAAATTGCTCCATCGTAAAACACCTAATAATATTGGATCAAATTTGCAACATCGTAAATTGAATCTTTGAATTAAATCGATCTATCAATCGTTTGACCCAATCAAAGTGGAGTATTAGTTTATATTACTTTCTACTTTTTGTGAAATTGTCCATCTATAATCATTGGTCTGTTCTACGAGGCCATCAGCCTGTAAATTTGATAAGGCTAATGAAATCGAACTTACATCAGTTTTTTCTTCGATTTCTTCTAATGGAACTGGATGATTATTTATTATGAATAACAATATTTGGTATTCTGGAACCTGTAATAATTCAGCTCGTGATGTATCTTCAGTAAGGTAACCCTGTTTTGCCAATATTTTAACAATTGGCTCACTCAGCTTTGTAACACCGCTGATTTCTTTACCTATATCAGTATCGCTAGATCTCATGAAGACAGGCTTGTCATCGGCTTCAGGGTCTGCATCTGGATTGAATCTGTCTTTGAGATAATCATCGACTTCAGGAGTTGAACTTATTTCAGGTTCCTCAATTTCTGGTTTATCTATTTCGTTTATTGGAGCCATAGGTTTTAATCCAGTTTTAATCGGACCCTTGACCTCTCCCGGATCGAATTTTGGTGGTGTTTCTACAATTTCCTTGTTAACCACTGCAGGTTCGTATTTTTCTTCGATATCCGAAACTACCTCTCGAGATAGAATTTCTTTGGGTTGTTCAATCTCTGGTTTATTCATTTCTGGTTTGTCTAATTCCTCCACTGGCATATCTAATGGTGTTTTAATCCTCACTTCATCTTTAGGATCCTCTGCTTCAAATTTTACAGTGGGTCCAGGGATTCCATGCATGACAGGTCTTGGATCCACAATCTCCTCCGGTTCAGAAAGTATTTCTGGAGTAGTAGGAGTTTGGATTGTTTC
>JAAFKL010000336.1 GCA_021399405.1 Candidatus Heimdallarchaeota archaeon
AGAGATACCCTGCATATACAATATAATCTGAATGATCCTGGATAGGGGTGCTATCCTTGCAGGTTCAATACTGGTTTTCTGCATTTGCTTGACCAGCAACCAACTCATGATGATTGGTACACTGGCATAAACAGCTATCCAAACCCAGGTGATACCAACTGTGATGAACTGGGGGCTGTTAAGATGAAATTTATCCAGGTGGATCAGGGTCACAATCAGTGTCAGAAAGGTAAAAACAGTAACAGCCGGAACAGCTATTCGTGCTCTCACCCATGTTTTTTCTCGTGCTGATAGAAATTCTATTATGAAACTGGCCAAATATCCAGCACCTAGAAATGCAGCTGTCAGAGGTGGGTTGATTGTCCAGGCAAAATAAGCCGCAGTCTGCTCTGAGAAGAAATACAAGGAAATACCAATGATAAAAACAAGCATACTCGCGATAAAAAGCATGTTCCGCATGTTCTTATCGAGGGGTAGCAGTGTATTTTTTTGTTCGGTCATTTGATGCGAATTAATTTAGTCTTAATATTGCTATTGTTTTATGAGAAATTTATGAGTAAATTTTAGTTTATAATCTATGATCTTATGTTTTTGACTTGTGAGTAATCATCCCTGACTAAAGATGAAAATCAGACAATTCAATTTTTCATCATCCACCAAGGTTATAAATATAAAAAAACTATACTCTCTATGTCAGATATTACAGAAGTAAGCTATGATGAAAAACCCATACTAATGACTTCAAGAAGGTGTGAGATGAAGGATATTAGCAAAAATATGGCTGAGGTGCTTCTAATGGTGGGCAATTACTTGAAAGAAAATGATATAAAAAATGATGGCATGCCTTTGTCCATTTACCATGAGTTTAGTCCAACACATGTTTTAATGGATGTAGGAATGATGGTAGATATTGATACAGATGGAGAGGGTGAGATTAAAAAATCGGCAATTCCCAAGGCTAAAGCCCTGAAAATAGTTCATAAGGGAGATTACTCTGATCTTCCCAAAACCTATGGCAAGGTGTTTAATTATATCAAAGAAAATGGTATCGAAGAGAATGGCTCACCCTGGGAACAGTACATCACGGATCCTCGCGTTGAACCAAATAAGAGCAAATGGATAACTCACATATTTCATCCAATTAAATGATAATATAATCAATGTTTGACCACCAGAGAGCTATAATCTGCTAAAATTGTTAACCCAATTATTCTTTTTTCATTGGATTGAAAACAAATTTTTATATTTTTTCCTATGACATCATTTGACACTCTGAAATAAATTAATTTATTAATTTGAGACGGTATACTTTTTATATCTTTTTGCATATCTTGGCAATATGGGGTATGCAGCATATTTCCGTAAAGAATTAATAAAGCAAATTGAATCAAGAGCTAGAAATGATGACGAACAATGGTGGACAATTTATAAGACCGAATCTGAATTTAACAAGCTAGATGACACGATGGGGGTAGGTCCATTAGATCTTGAGAAATTTCCGTTGTTCAGACTAGATGCATATGCTGATGATAAGGACTACGGTGCAGTTCTTTCTATGCGTGAATTCAGGAAAAAGAATAAAACCCATTATTTATTGGTAGTACAAACTGAATATTATGCGCCGTATGTTTCTGGCATAAATCAAAAAAGTTGGAGGGAAATTTGATGGAGGTGGTTGGTGATCTTAATACCATACCTGTGGATGAACAGGAAATTCTAAAAATAATTGCATTGGAGTTAAAGCTTCTTGATCCTGGAATGCTTGAATTTACTATTTTTATAAAACAAAAGAGGGTAGACAAAGTTCATCTTAAATTTTCTAATTTAGTTATAATACCAGTATTTCTATACCAGTTGACTGATTTGAGAGAATTGGTTGTGGAGGGAGATAAAATTGTTAAAATTGGAGATTTTGATGCATTGATTAAATTAAGCTCATTAGTGATTAGAATAAATCATATTGAGGTTATAAGTGATAATCTATTGAATTTAAAATTAAAAACATTTCTTGTTTTTGCAGATAAAATTGATGTAGTACCAGAGGAAATGCATACATGGATCGTTAATATTGAGTATGCTGCATTAAGGGTAAAGCATTATGATAATTTACCTGGTGTGATGTTAACTATTGCTGAAAAATCTAATTTCGAGAATATGACATTCTACATTAGAGAAATTATAGCCATTGCATTGTTAGTAAAGAAAATCCCAGATCTATATAATAAAAAATCAAATTTTCCAGAAGACGAAATGGACAATTCAATTCAATTCAAGACCACAGGGGAATATAATATCAGTTATGTTAATAAAATAGGATTTTCTAACATGGGGTTATCTAGCTACCCTACAGAAATAAATTCATTATTGGGTCTGGAAATCCTCAGTTTAAGTAAGAATCAGTTCACAGAAATTCCCATTGAATTGGCTAAATTGAAAAAATTAAGGAAATTATACCTAAATCATAACAAAATTACAAAAATAAATAATGACTTATTCAAGAGTAAAAGTCTTAAAATCATTCATCTGGAAAATAATGAATTGGAAGAAGTAGAAACCATACAAACACAAAATAACAATTTGCAGGAATTATACCTTAGATTGAATAATATCTCCACCGTTGGAGATTTGGGAAATTTGAGAAAGCTAAGGATTCTCTCATTGGATCAAAATAAAATAAGTAATTTATCCTTGAGTAATGCTAATTTAACCCATCTGTATTTAGATCATAATCCAATTGATCTACTGCCAAAAGGAATTGAGAACATGACAAAATTGCAAAGAATGGATGTGGATATTATTCAAATGGATAAGAATAGAGAGATGTTGAACGCTTTAGATAATAGTGTGTCGATCTTGATATTTAAAATGAGAGGAGAAGATATAGGCTATGTACTTAGAGATAGATACGATAATTATTATCCTGATAATGCTACCCATTGATAAAATTTGATCAAGAGCTCCTAAATAAAATTATATAACAAAGAAAATGGTATCGAAAAGAATAGTTCACCCTGGGAACAGTATATCACAGACCCTCGTGTTGTAACAGATAAGATCAAATGGATAACCCTCATATATCATCCCATTAAATGATAATATGATCAATGTTTGATCACCTGAGAGATTGAATCTGTGAAATTTCATAAAATAAAACCCCAATAAAAAAACGTGCTAATGAATATTCTAGATGCATACGTATCAAATTTCAACTGCACGTATCACTCACGTTTCTATCTTGATAAATCACGTATCGATCACAAATAACTACGTTTTACATTCACGTGTACTAGCTTATTGTACTATCTGTTTAAACATTTTTTGGGTTTTTTGAATGGATAAAATAATATTATTTGGAATTTTTATGCCTTGTGTACAGCGTCTAGCTCCTCATCGGTCACATCAAATACTACATTGTGTGGTGGCAGGGGCTCTTTCTTCATGAATTCTGGCAACCTGTCATGAGCATTGGTCATTCCATCATCTTGTAGAATACTCATATTGGTAAAAGAAAGTTGGAATTATTAACTATTTTGAATAAAGCGATTATTGGAAATGCAATTCGTTAAGACATTAGAATTTAGCCATCAATATCCACCATCATTCTTTGTGCTTTCTTCATATATTCCATGACCTGCATTCTTTTAATCTTCTCTACAAAAGATGGATTTTCAATTATTATGCGCTCCCATTCCTCATATCTTTCTTCTAGTCTCTTTCTTTCGATTTCCACTTCTTTGAAAAGTAATCCGAGACCATGTTGACCTGCAAGTTTAGAGGCTTTCTCATACTGAGACTTGGTAAGTGCCAATTCACCCTTAATTGAATTAATTTTTCCTTTCAATATTAATGCCTCTATTCTCTGTGTAATTTCTTCATCTTCTTCTGCTTGTTTTTCAAAGAAATCAATATATCCCATTATCTCAATCAAAATCTCAGGATCTCCATAAATTTCCAACTCAGTTAGACGCAATTCAACCAGGTGTTTTATAGCCAAAGACCTATGATCTGATTGTAACATATTTTTTTCAACGAGATTCTTGATTACATCCTCTGCTTTGATTCTGGATCTTGAGTCTTTTTTGGCTGTCAAGATCAGAGCATTAGCAAACTCTAGTTGTGATTTTATTATATTATTATCATTTGTACTGAATAGTGATACATACTTCCCATATTGATCTAGAGCTTTCAAATATTCCTTCTCAAGGACATGATTATGTATTATAGAAAAATTGATTGAGGAGAGGGTGAATGGACTGCTTATCTCATAAGTCAGGGATTTATATAAATAATAATTGGATTTTGTGATATCACCTTTGAACTTGAAAATTTCACTGAGTGATTTCAAACTAGATACGAGAATAATTGGAAAATTTTCTGCTTTTGGATTTTTGATAATCCAATCATGAAAGTAGATATTATCATCGAGACGTTCTTCAAAGGGAATAATCTTTGTTTTTAATAAAATTAGTAATATAAAGTTTAGTGATTTAAATGTCAGCGAAATTAATTCATATGATGTGATTTTATGTATGAAATTTGATAGGATATCTTTGTATAATGAAATAATTGTTCTGTATTGCTTATTATCCAAAAGAAAGTTGTCCTTCATGATTTGGAGCTTAGGAAAATTGAAAATACTTTCTAAAAGTAGCTCATTACTCAATTCTTCGGACTTAATATCCAATTCTGAGGATATTTTAATCTTAATATTTTTGAAAGTTAGATTCTTAATGTTCTCTTTGGAAAGAAGATCCAAGATTACTGGATTTATTTGTTCTAAAAGTGTATCACGATACACCTGTTTGTAAGTTTTAAGTAATTGGCTAAAATCCCTAACATTTTTCTCTCTTTTTATCTCCTGAAATATCAAAATTGATTTTTCAAGAAATATAATTCCTTCATAATAACTATTTAGATGGATTGGAGTCACTACATCACAAAAAATTTTCGAAATAGAATAATAAGAATTGCCTAAAGATGTTTTATCTTCAACCAATCCCTCATTTACTAGAAAAGAACTTTGTTTAATTAAATCGATTGCTTTTTCATTTCTATTTTTTTTAACTAAGCGAATTGTAATAATGTAAATCAAGTTATCGTATTTTTTCAGAAACCCTTGGAAATCCTTCATATTGACGCAATTATCAATTTGCTCTAACAATTCAATTAATGAATCCTGACCAATGGATTTATTTTCCTCTTCCTCTAATAAATTCCATTCTTTTTTCAGTTTTTCAATATTATGGATAAAATAAGAAAAACTAATTGACATGGTAGGTTTTTAGGAAGTTCTTTTATAAACTAAATGCCCTAAAATTAGAAATATTACCTTTGGTCGCTATCTAAAAGTTCACCTATGGAGAAAATTAATATTCTTTAAATAAAAATCAATGAAATCTCACACTTCCTCTTGGATCTTTCACATATTGTTTATGTGCTATGATAATTTCTTTTATTTATTTAATATGAAATAATATTTTGTTTAATGGATATATTATGTTCTCTAATCTTATTGATTGTGCACAGCGTCTAGCTCCTCATCAGTCACATCAAATACAACATTGTGAGGTGGTAGTGCTTCAGTCTTCATGAACTCAGGTAACCTATCATCAGCTTTTGTCAATCCAGCAGCTCTATTGAAGGCTATCTCCTTGTTCAGGATCTCACGGCCATATTTGGTCACATCTTCGACACCCCAATTATTTCCGGTCATATGGGCACAAGTATCGACCAAACCCTGGAATCCTTCATCCACATCAAGTATCGCGAATGCAGTGAATAGACAATAACCACTTGAATCTAGGAATGCAGTTGTTTCCTGGAAGGCTTTGGAAAGTCCGGCCTTTTCAACACCTCTCGGATCAGTAACCTCACCTTTGATACCAAGTATCTCAGCGGCAATTGTGTAGCCAGCTGTATGGTCCGCTCCCATGGGGTTGGTGGCATACGTCACACCAATACCTCTGATGGGTCGTGGATCGTAAGCAGGCATTGATTGACCCTTCACATGGGCAACTCTTGTGCTACCAAATACATTACCGACGGTGAGTGCACCAGAACCAAGGATTCTACCCAGTGGGGTACCCTCTCCTACCTCTCTTAGTGCTTTGATGGCACC
>JAAFKL010000337.1 GCA_021399405.1 Candidatus Heimdallarchaeota archaeon
AAAAGTACGAGTTCATCCGACAGGAATGTCTCGACATTCACATACGTCACTACGCCGAAATTCTTGTCGGGCATGAAGAAAACCTGCGAAAGTGTTCCCGTAGAGTTACCTCCATGATGCACGCCTCTGTGACCATTGTAGTTTCCCAGCCACCAGCCGAGACCATACAGTTCCTGCCAAGCAGGGTGCTTTTGTTGATTTAGTCCGTCTTTGTAGCTGGCAACGATATTGGGCGTAATGAGTTCTTCGTGGTTCTCTACCGTCAGTAGTCGCTTGCCATTGAGTTCGCCCTTCTGTAGGTGGAATTGCACAAACCTCAGCATGTCGTCGATGTTGGATGTCATTGTCCCGGACGGCCGGATTGCCTCCCCTTCGAACTCAAAGTCGATCCTGCGCGCTTTTCCGTTTTCGACAACATGTGGATATGCAACATTCTCTTTATAGGGTGGATTGGGGCCGGATAGATCGCTCCAAACCGTATTCTCCAGCCCTAGTGGTTTGGCGATTCGTTCAATGACGACATCTTCGAACTTGATCTTCGATGCCAGGGTCACCATATGGCCCAGGATCATGAAGCCCGCGCCGTTGTATTGAAATTTCGCCCTGAAGCCCTCGCGCAGTTCGTATTCACTCATGCTCTCAATCATCTCTCCACGAGATAATGTCGATCCCATCCAGTCAGGTTCGTCTGCAACGCCGGAGCGGTGGCTACCGAGGTCTCTGAGCGTGACATGCTCTGACACATATTCGTCCTTGAATCGGAATGACGGCATGTAGGTCCGTACGTGATCGTCCCAATCGAGAATACCCTCTTGAGCGAGTATCGCTACTGCAGTAACCGTAAACGGCTTGGTTGACGATCCGATCAGGTAGGCAGTTTGAGAATTCACGGGCTCACCCGTATTCAGGTCCCGTGTGCCGAAACCGCCGGCAAATATCACCTTGCCATCTTTAATTATGCCAACGCCGGCGCCAGGCACTTTTGTCTCGCTCAGACGTCTGTCAGCGAATGCCTTCAGCGCAGAGTACTTTTCCGGTTCCATTTTCATTGTGTCTCCCAAAGTGCCATACAGTGTCCATGCCCCGAGACCGCTGAACATGGAAACTTTAGTATATGTTCTCTGATTAAGGTTACCGGAGAACTAAGATATGAAAGAAATTCGTCGTTTTCTGGTTCATACATGTTAAGCCAATATTAGGCAATAATGATTAATTCTTTGTGATTTTCACTTTCATAATCGCGATCTATCGATTCCTAATAATTGCGTTTAAACTTTTTCTGACTCCCATCCTATGGAATATTTCATACTTGATGACTTATACCTTATCTTAACAATATGTGTTTTTGACGGAATTGGGTATAACGAAATCGATCTGTCATATATATACTATAGAGTAGATTATCTTCACTATATGTAATGACTTACCAAAATGATATTTATTTACTATTCCTGCGCGTCAATTGATTGTCAATATACGATCTAAGTCCACAAAGATCTATGCGTTCTCTAAGTGTGTAATCAGTTTTACCCGCCTCAAAACACTCTTTGACCTTAACTTGCATTTCAGATTGTTCAGTCTTTACTTTGTTTAATAATCCTTGAAAATTATTCTCTTCGGCTATAATTGCAGCTTGATCCATAAGGATATCTGACTTACGATATTCTTGATGAATCAATAAAATTTTAGATTTTAAAATTAGAGAATCTATCACATAATGGAATAATTGTTTTTCTTGGGCGTCTTCATATAAATCCTCAATTATTCCAAGTAATTCTTCCAAAACCTTTGGATCTCCATTCTCGTATACTTCTTGAACTAATAAATCTCCTAAATTAAGAACGATATTGCCAAACAATTGGTAATCCAACACTGATGGTTTCAAGAATTGTTGAAATAAACTCTTTGCATGCTGTTGGTCGTTCTTATTTGGACTAGATTTAAGCACAAGTGCCTGGGCATATTTTTCCATCAATTGAATAAAAGTGGATTGATTTGTAAATACAAGGTCCAAAAGTTCCTCATTATACCTATCTACATTGTCTTTATCACCTGCGATTAAATAATATTTAATCAGGGACAACAAACAGTTGGATTTGATGTAATCCATTGAGTTATCAAGTGTTAAATCAAGACTTCTATGTGTGAAATCTAATGCTTTTTCCAAATTAGTTGAATTGAAATATGCTTCACCCATATTCAATAAAATTCCAGTGATTATTGTGGAAATCTCAAATGGTTTAATCAAGGTTAAGGCTTCATAGAACGAATCTAAAGCACGGTCATATTCTTCAATAATCGAATAATATATTGCAATATTGTTTTTTAAAATTGCTTGATCGATTATTTTTTCAAGAGATTTCTTAATATCAAAACTTTCTTCCCAGAAATTTAGAGCATTTTGAAAATCTCCCTTGAAAGATAATAGATTACCTGAAGTGTGTAATATATCTGCCTTGATGTTTTGAATTTCAGGGTCATCAGACATAATCATCGATAATATTTCAAAACATTCATTCATCATCTTTTGTGATGTCTCAAAATATCCCATTTCTAAAAGTATATGCCCTTTTTCTCTTTGACATTTTATTGAAATTATTAGATTAACTGAAATGTCAATATTATTTAATAATTCAAGTGCTTCATTATTCCTTCCCATTAATCTCAATGCTTTGGCTTTGTAGATTTGTTGGTAACTTGAAGGTGCAACAACCTTACTTATCTCGTCGATAATCCTACTATAATAGCCTGTGTCCATCAAGACTTCTAAATCTGCATAATACAGCTTCGCGTTGTTTGACACTAATTTTCCCTCCACTAGTTATAATAGTATGCACGGTCATTTTTAAATATTTCATGGGATATACAATGTATAGTAAATTAAAAAATATGAATTGATAATCTCTTTAGTCGAAAATATCATTAACAAAATATCTTAATTTAGACGATTTATAATGTAAATTTACTATTAGATATTTGTAGAAGCCAGATTAATGCATCAGATAATCCTTTGCCAGTTATGGCAATTGTATCAAAAGATTGGGTAATCACTGAATCATTATAAATTGACATCATGCGTGATATCGAGTCTGAGGATAGTGCACCTCCCAGATCTTGCTTGTTAGCAAGAATTGCAACAGGAACGTTCATGCTATTTTTCATTGTTTTCAAATAAACTGAGTATGCTTTTGCAATATCGGACAATTTTGTTGAGTCTATAACAAAAATAACCCCATCGGCTCCTTTCATATATGAAGCCCAATTAGTCCAATAGCTCTCTTGACCTGGAACATCAACAAACACAGCCTTCACCTTACCAAAATCACACTGGTGAAACGAAAACGCCAATGTTGGTTTCCTCTTTTGGTTTTCTACTGTCCCTTTTTGTAAAAATTCAATAAGTGTAGATTTCCCGGCTCCTGATAATCCTAATACAACAATTTTTGCTGATTTATTTGCAGGCCAATCAATATTATTCAACCCGGATTTAAGTAAATTTGACCTTAAATTGGCTAAACTCTCATTGTTATCGAAAATAGTTTGATTAATTTGATTTGTTACTGCCATTAGAATACCCCGGTTGCTCCAATATTATTATAGGTTTCATGATATAATTGATTTATAGAAAAACTATCCTTGAATTTATTAATTGAGATTTCAATCTTAGTTTTCAATAGTTGGACTGTGATCTAGACGAAATTGATTATAGAAATAATAACTTGAATGAAACAGAGTTGTTCCCATTATCATATAAATTAATGAAAGATAGAATACATCGAGACCTGAGTGATCCCTCAGCGTTATGCCTAAAAGCATCATAAAAGAAAGTAGTCCATAGTGTCTAAGCTTTTGAAATGAGAAAAACCACGACTTTTCTGGTAAGCTCTGAATATGAGTCACAAATTTAACAACAATTTTTTTGAATCTTGTTCTCGAAATAAATATGCCTAGGCTAAATGTAATAAGACCAGTAAGCAACCCTTGCCATTTCTCTGTTTCTGAAAACCAACTTACAGCAATAATCATCATATTAATTCCTGCGCCTGTCCAGATTAATCCATTAGTAATATAATGGAAACGGCTCCTTATCTGGGGTGGAAGTTCATAGAAGTACATATCTTTCATTTCATCAATTAAATTTACTTGTTTTATTAATTAGTATTGAAACTAAGAATAATGATCTGAAGTGTTTATTCTTGTATTTCCTATTTGCTCAGACACAGAAATCGATCATATCATAATTTGTTTTATCATATTGATAGTTACAAATGTGAAGCTAATTGTTAATTTTTGTTAGAAATATCTTAAAAGCGTCTTTGATTGAGTGAATTAAGGATGAGTAGAGGAGCTGAACATACTAAGGTTAACAAATCTTGGTCTCTAATTCTATTTGCTATAGGATTGAATTCACTTATTCTCTACATTTTAATGGATGAGTTAATTTTCTTACTAGTAGGAGGAGTTGCATTTCTTATAACTTCTCTCCTAGGTCTCAAGGCATACGTTGATAGTCGATCAGCAAATAACAATTCAAATATTACAAAACCTTACCAGAGTAGCCTCCTTGATAGCATCAGCTTGGTTCGGAAATATATTTACATTAACAAGAAATACACACTCGCAAGTATTATAGGGCTCCTATTGGCCATATTAGTAATTTCTCAAGTGATGATAGTTTCTAATAGTTTTCAACAATCATCTTTTGAAAATTATATAGAAGGTAACGATACCACACTTTACAGAATTGAAATTGATAATGTCGATAATAATACTGCAAAGGAATGGCAATCATACTTGGAAGCAAATCAAGAAAAATGGTTAAAGAGTGGTGATTTCGATCTAGTCTCATCAGAAACCTATGGGAATTTTGTTTTCAAAATTATGCTGGGTGATCGGTTTAATTTCGATGCTGCATCACGTTGGATGGATTATCTAACTTCAGAAACTATGCAGTGGACAAGAGAAAATTATGATTTCTTATCTCAATTTCCAACATTCCCGGATTTTGAATATAGTCCAGATGATTCATTATTGATAATTCCACATACATTAATTTACGCAAGACCTGAAATCGGGACTGTTTCTTACGAAGTATCAAATTTCACAACTGATCTAGGTGATGTTAGTGAATTTGATGTGCTTGTCGATTTTAGTTTGCAACAACCTGTATTTGATTCTTCAATTCCTTTTGGTAACACAACTTGGCAAGCGAATCGGGTTTGGAAGTTAACAGATAAGGATTTAGGATATATAAAAAATAATGATTTAGCTGTTCCATTCAAAACTTTCCGAGGGAATTTGTTCTTACCGAAATCTTCGGAATGGCCCCTTTTGGATGATTTACAACAAACGGCTTTCGATTTAAACAAAGAAAATTATATTTGGGGTGATATTGGGGTTACATCTGTTATTCATACAAAATTACCCACTATTCTAGAAAAATCCTTTGCAGATATTAATGTGGCAATCAGTGAACTAAAGAATCGAGTATCGATTGAGGTATCTGATTACTTTGATGATCCACAGATTGAACCTCATTTGAGTGGCTTTACAATTATAAACGTTGTAAGTTCTCCACTAGGTGAGATAGTGAAGAATTATCTTAGTGGTGCTCCGAATCTGGATCGATTAATGAGAATTTCAACCGCACCGTTGATCCTAGTTTCATTATTTTTACTAGTATTCTCTCTTTCGCTTATTGAAAAACGAAAAGAAACTCTATTTAGTCAGATGAAAATGAGAGGATCTTCACTTAATCAAATAAGACTCATGATGATTGGTGAAATTCTTACAGCTGCTGTCATCGCATCTGTGATTGGAATGTTGCTTTCGATACCCATATCATCATTCTTTCTGAAAAGTTCCGGGATTTTACAATTTGATGGTGAAGCAATTGATCTGATGATAGTTCCTGATTGGTATTGGAAACTCCCACTACTGGGAATATTACTAGCTTTAGATTTTAACCTAATTAGTTTGAATAATGTTTCAAGATTGAAAATTGAGGAAGTTTTGGCTTCGACTGGTGATTCACAACCCTTCTGGTCAAAGATAAATTTGGACTTGAATTTATTCTTTGTTAGTGTTTTTTATTGGTTTGTTGTATTAAACGTGCAATTAGATAAAACACAGACTCAACTTCTTTTTTCAACTATAGGGCCAATTGTATTAGCAATCACAATTTTGGGTTTCCCAATGGTTGTAGGTCGTTATTTCATAACCTTTCTTGAAAGAATCCTAAATTCATTAAAACTTAAATTTGACATGGTTGGATTGGCCATAAAGAATATTAAAACTCATAAACACTTTACAAGTCAACTAATGGCATTATTACTTACTGGTATGATGCTTGCATTCATGGGATTAGTTATGACTGAAACTATGACAACAGTTAGTGAAGAAAGGGCTCAGTATTCATTAGGATCTGAAATTTTTGTTGAAAATGTTGATATAACAAGCTATGATCATCTCGTCAAGCTACATGCACCAGGTGTTGAAATTGTTTCAGTATCAAAAACGATTGATTACAAACCAGATCGTTATGAACTTTTACCTGGGCAAACTGTCGACGATGCAATTAGTTATCATTTTCTAGGGTTGGACACTTCAAATTATGCGCAAACTGGATTTTGGCAAAATAATTACGCTGATAAATCATTAGATGATTTGATGAAATCTATCAAAGACGAGGGTAATATGTTATTGCAAAAAGGATATGCTGAGGCCTTAAACATTGAAATTGGCGAAACTTTCCAACTCAATTATGATTTTGGGGGTAGTAGAGGTTTTGATTTTTACCTGAACGCAACCGTAGATTATTTTCCAAGATTCATTACTGATTTTCCTAAAATTGACTCTAATGGTCTTTTCGAGTTGGATGATGTATTCATTATTACCAATATGGCAACCATAAAATTATTGGAAGAAGAACTCTCTTCAGATAAAATAACTACTGGTGCTTATATCCGTTTGTTTGATGATGCCGATGTCGCATGGGTTGCGGAACAATTAGATAGTAGGTTTGCTGATGTAGCTGAGGTAAAAATAATAACATTTGAAAGTGAAATTATAAGTTTTCTACAATCAGTTGATGATCAAGGCGAATTAGCTTCTGAAGAAAACGAATTTTTGATTATTGCATTACATTCAATCCTTCTGATCACATTTATTGTTAATATCATGGGAGTCTCATATTTTGCATTTGTATTTATCGCCGATAGGAAAAAGGAAATTGGGATATACAGAGCATTAGGGATGACAAAATCCCAAATTATTAAATTGCTATTTTATGAGATTATGATCATTGTTCTCATAAGTATTGTATTTGGCCTCATTGCCGGTGGTTTCATATCCTTCATCACATTTCAAGTAATTGTAGGTGGAGGGTTTCAACTAATTCCTCCATTCGCAATCTTTTTCCCTGTGTTTTTGATTGTGGCAATTAGTGTGGTTATGATGATTATAGCAATGACAATTGCTTTTATTCCTGCATACATAAACACAAACAAGCAGACAGGTAGTATTCTAAGATCACCCTAGGAGGACAAAATATGGAAGACGAATTTATAAAACTTGATGCGGTAACAAAAAATTATCGAGATCCTGAAACTAATATTTACTTTCAAGCTTTGAGAAGTATAGATCTAACCATTGAGAAAGGCACACTTTCTGCAATCATTGGTCCTTCAGGTGCTGGAAAAAGTACTTTATTGAGTATAATGGGTGGTATGGCAAAACCTTCAACAGGTCAATTATTTATTGATGGAATCGGTATACATAATTTGGATGACAATGAATTATCAGATTATCGAAAATACGTTTGTGGCTTTTTATTCCAAAATCCTGAAAATAATCTACTAAGTCATCTATCAGCATATGAGAATATAATTCACACAATGCAATTATCTGGTTATCCTCGATCGGATCGCAAAACAAGAGCACTATCTCTGTTAAAGGCTGTCGGTTTGGAAGATCGAATGAAACATAAAATGGGTCAACTTTCTGGAGGAGAGGGTCAACGAGCTGGATTAGCAGTAGCATTAGCAAACAATCCTAAAATTCTCTTTGCAGATGAGCCTACTGGTGAATTGGATTCAGAAACTACTATTGAGATTATTGAATATCTTCAGAAATTAAAAGATGAATTAGGTATAACAATCGTAGTGGTAACTCATGATAAGAGATTTGAGCGGATGACAGATCATTCTTATAATATTATTGATGGTTCAATTGCAAGCTTTAGAGTTAGGTCTTCTGATAATGATGTTGGTTGGAAGGATGTTGTACGTGAAGAAATGAGTATGATTGATCAATTTGGGAAAGTAACAATTCCTCCTGAAATTATGTCTAAACATAAGATTGGGAAATTCGTTCGCTTTTTAGAGGATGAAAATGGTCGAATCTATATTGATCCAGTTAAAGATCAAGAAAACAATAAAAAATAAAAAAACATTTAGTATATTTAAAAATGCCTGAATTGTAAATATTGGATTTTTGAGGATGAACTAGTTGACTGCATACTCCATATTTTATTCCACAGGAAAATAGATCTTTGAATATTCCTTGACAGTAAAACTCACGACATGTTTGGGGACGAACCATGTCTTGATCTCAAAATTGTGACTTCCAACCTTAGTATGTGGATCTTCAGACAATCTATTAGTTAATTCAGATTCTGAAATCATCTCGGTATCAAAAAATAAAATTCCACCACCCTCTGCAAATGGTCCTGCAGCTAACAATAATCCCTCTTTGTTTAAATCAGACAAGAATAGCTGATGGGATAGTTGTCTTCGATTTTCCTCCTCTTCGGATTTAGGAATATAATCCTTAGATTTATTAAGTGAAACAAAAAAATATTTGTCGAAATCCATCTAATTTTTGAATATGATTCCATTAATTAAGAATAGAGTTACCATGAGGTAACGGATATAATTAGCTGTAAATCGTTTTCACAATCAAATTTTAAATTATCAAATTATACCAAAAGGTGGACTGTAGCTAAAAAATTAAACAACTTACAATTATCAAATATGATATTCATATTATTTTCTAAGTTTTCTTATCTGTCCTAGTATGAATAAAGGATCGATCTTCGTCCCAAAACTCTTCAGGCTTCCGCTGTTTACCGTATCCCATAAGATGGTCGAGCTTGACCCAGAGCCGATTTAAGAAGGGCATACGTTTAATGAATACTCTAGCAATTTTATGTGACCAGTGCTTGTTTTTAGTAAAAGGGCAGGCCACAATGCAATTACTACAATCATTGCCATTTTTTGTCCAAAATTCATAGCAGGTCTCCACATTAACATACCATTTGTAGATTCCAGGATTATTTGATTTAGTTTTTCCTATCCACGTGGGATCTTTATCTGTACTAATTGAGTTGGATGGACAACTTTCAGCACATTTCATGCAAGTTCTGCAAAATTCTAAGGCACCCAGATCTATGGGTCTATCATTTGATAAAGGCATATCTGTGAAAACTTTACATAGCCGTACATTCGAACCATATTCTTCTGTTATGAGTAATCCGTGTCTGCCGTATTGCCCTAGTCCAGCTTCAATTGCCATGGGGACGCTCAATCCAACTCCATTACCTGCCGGTATAGCTTTATAGCCTAAATTCCTAATGAATTCTGCTAAACATGATTGTATAAATGCCATTCTGGAATAACCATTCCCTGTAGCAAAGGCAGAGGGATATGCTGGTGATGATTGTAGTGCCTCCAAATCCATCTCAACGGCTATAACAATAACATTTTGAATATCTTTGGGGATTTCAATGTCTTCACCATTCCGATCTTTAGTATAAATCCAATTTGGATTAAATTTTGCAACTCCAACCTTTGCGGCACCGAAGGATTTTGCAACTTGTTTAATGACCTTGCTCATTTTGGATGGATCATCAATCTTGTATTTTCCAATTTGTTTTTGATTGATTCCCTCATCAAATTTTGCACCCTTTGTAACATCAATATCTCCCCAAGAAAAAGCTCCAGAGAATTTGTCATGAACTGTCCAAGCAGCGGCCGATAATGCAGCTTCAACTCGTGAATAACCATTCTTCTCTTGTTCGAAAATTTGTTCATGTTCTGAATATATACCCTTCTGATATGCAATATATTCGGGGTCATTCATCACCCTTGCAAAAATGGTATTCTCTTGATTAAATGGAGAAAAAATTTCTGTGTCAATTAAAAATGGAATTGATTTCCAACTTTTCAAACTAACAGTTTTAAAATTATAATTACTGTCTATCGGTGTATTTCTAGGGATACCTTCAATGAATATCGCACCTAATGGGCAACTTCTTTGACATCTATTACAACCGGTACATAGCTCTTCTATAATAACAGGTTTACCATCTTGATTGAAGATAGCCGGATTATCAGGATTCCTTTTTGTTACGGGACATACTTCTAAACATTCAAAATCGCAATTATCAGGATTGCATAGTTCATAATCAATAAAAAATCGTTTTTCTAATGCTACTACCATCTATACGTATCTCCTGCATTACTCCAATTTTTCATTAAGAGGTGGAGTTGAATAATACTTGCTTTAACTAATGAATGTATACTAATTTTAATGAAAATACTGCAATCCTCAATTAACATTTACCTTGTAAAAATGTCGTAGTAAAAAAGCGCATAATAGAACAATACTGTGAGCATGGATACAAATGTTGCGATCGCTAGGAAAGAAACACCTGTAAGATATGCACCACCCAATATTTTGTCCATTTTGGTTGCGACTTTGTATTCATAGGGATTCTCTGAAATTTCATTTGTTTTGTTGTTTAGTGTACTCATAGTTATTCCTGTTTATAAATTCAACTTTGTATCTATTAAGTCTATTTAATTAAACAAAATCGCCAAACATCAAAAAGGGGATTGTATCAGTGTTTTTTACAATTTTTGGATTTTTGATAACTATTGTGTTATTAACATTACGTTAACAACTAAACATCTAATCTGTTTTTACTAATTTTAATTGGAACCTAAAGTTTGCAAGCCATCTAACTGCATCTGTTTCCATTTTTTTAACACTCTATGACCTTTAGGTTCTCATGTAATTTTTGATCAAACAAATCCATCCAAGAAATTTCTCGTTTAGCTTCCAGCTTTCTTATCCAATCCTTAATTTCAGATGTACTGGGATGGTTTTCCCTATGTTTGGAAATATTAAAGAAATCCTGAATAATTCATCTAAGAGCGTAATCACATAGTCTATCTTTGCCAATGTAGGCATTTTCGCCATATCTATTAGCTGAATCATATTTGCAACATAATCGGTCGCTAACACTGGAATATTTAATTGAGGACTTGATTCAGAATTATGTACATTAGTGGCAGGAAGATTGTCAATTAGTTTCTTGAATTCATTATACTCGTTTGAGGACCTCAATTTTGAATGTCGTTTTCTGATATGATGCTTTTTCATATGTGTTGATTTGTGTAATTTTTGATTTTTATCTTGTTTCATTGACTTTACCCAATTTTACATTCCAGGGATGTTCATAAAGAAGAAATAGATTGAGATTAACCAGACGAGCATGAAAACTGGAAGAAATATCGTTGTAAATACTCCAATATATAATTTTTTCCAAAAACAGGTTTCACATCCTGTAAATAAATCTTTAATGCTGACGGTAGGTTGATCTTGAAATATTGGTTGGTTGCTAATTTTTTTAGTTATACGACTCATACAAATCCTTAGGATATAATTTTGCTTTAGAATTATTAAATGCTATTAATTATTCCCAAGTACAGCTCTGCAAAGTGAAGAAATATAATATTCTTTCTAAAAAATGTATTTTCCCACTATTTTTGTTAATATTTTATTATTAACATATTATTAACAACTAGAAATCAAAAAAATAAAAACAAATTTTTGATTTACCATCGATTTATGATACAATAGATTATGTTTATCGTGAAAAATAAAAAAGAAGGATTGGGCTTAGAATTCGACCAGGTGGAAACAGTCTAAACCTTTTCTAAATACTCCAATTCTTCTTTTTAGGATTCATTTGGATCCTATTTGGGCGAATTATGGTTTTATCGAGGTTTATAATAATGACCGCAATTCATAGAACCTATTCTATTTATACTTATTATACTTAACTATCGTAAAATTAATTTTCTCAATTTTTGTTTTTTATTTTATGCTTTTACGTTAAATGTGTATTATTAACAACATATTAATATCAGTAAAGTGATGCAACAACTCTTTGGAATTAACATTCTCAAGTTCACTGAAATTATTCTTCTTAAGTTGAAGTAATAATTACCCAAAATATGTGATATCAACATAATATATCTCGCTCAATCATTTGCCAATTTGACTGGATAAGTAATTACGAATACATGGGTAATTATGCTATTGTAAGGTATAACTATCCATTTATTTACAAAATTTCAATAATCCTTTTTACAGACCCGTGCGCGGACTTATACAGAATCAAGAATAAATCATTTGATAGAATTAAACCGTATACAAAGGTGATGCCATTTGAAAAAAACCCGAACTCCAATACCAATGAATCAACCAAAGATAACAAACCTGACAGAATCCGTTAGATCTCGATTATTATTCCTTTTGTGGTTTGTTTTCTTATTTATTTATTTTATTTTTTATTTCCTTACATGCCGAATATGCCAGTTCTTATTACGTAAGACTAAGCAAATATGGAATGCATGGGTAGAGACAATGGGGAAAGCAAGATATCCATATTTCCCTTATTATATGTATTGAATAATATATAGAGTAAATTGATTGAACGGATACAATACTAATTGAATTTCATTAGCTTATTGAGCTTAATTTATGTCAATTGATAGTTTGAATATAATGCTTGAAAAAATAAATACACAGAACTCATATTAGTGTTTTACTTTAAATATCACGATGACCATTAATTAAGCAGAGGTGAAATATGCTCGCTGTAACTAAGCAACATCTAAAATGTGAATTTTGTGGTAAAGTGGGTGTCGATTGCCAACCATGTCAATTCTGTATGAAAATTGTTTGTGTGGGTGATGCTCATTATTTGCCCACGAGAGAACAAACTATCTACGGGTACAAGAACAAAGTTCTACGAGTTTGCCCTGAATGTACTCCAACTAGGAGATTAAGATAGTTTATACAATCTTATACCCTTGTTCAATAGTAGATAACTAGAATCTCAATGTTCAAATCAATAAACTTGCTGAACACCAATTTTAGCATATAGATAGAGAGTCTCTTTAATTAACTTGAGCATCAAGAACCCCTACTTACATTCCAATGTAAGTGTATCATTTAAAGTAATTAATGCTATAATAATAGTGTAGTGAAATCTACAGAAGGAAGATTAAAATGGCTTGCACACATAAACATAACATAACTGAAGAACGTGGAAATAATCAAATAGAAACTTTAATTGAAGATATATATCTTCTACCAAATATTTCCAAATTAGAGATGATAGAGATTAATTTAATAGATTATGAAAGATATAGCCTTCTTCTCGCGGAGAGATTCTCCCAGTTTTCAACAGAAGGTGCATTTCTAGAGGGTACAATCTATTTACAGCTACATGATGATGACCTTCCAGATTTTTATTCAATTTTTTATACAATCGCTGAAATTACTGGAAGTTATGATGTCATTGAAAGTATAAGTGCAGTTTTGCGAATTGAGATAAATACAAAAATTGTTGAATATGTTGTAGAATTAATAGGGGATCATAAATTACCAAGATTACTAGATGTAAGTGATATGTCATGTTATTTTGTTATCTTAAATTATCTATCTATTAAATGGTTAAATTCTCGAAATGAATTAATTTCAAAGTCTCACAGTTTATTATGAAAACTATTGAATTTTTATTTCAATCGTCTAATAAATATACTTGAATATCTCTCGCAATCTTGTGTTAACAGATATTCATGACCCATCTTTTCTACACATAAAGGTATGAGAAAAATGGCTTCATCATTACAACATAGTATTTCAACAATTTGACCAATTTTGATTTTACCAATTGCGCTCTTTGCTGCAATTATTGTACAATCCGAACAATTGAGAGTCTGCTTGTATAATACTTATGATTGGTTTACTCAAGTATAAATAAAATTTAAAGAGAAATCGATGATATATTAGTTGGTAATAATATTGAAAATTGGAATCATAATTTGTGATAGGTATAAACAATGTGATGGTGGAAAATGCTTTCGAGCTATTGAAAATAGAGAAGGTGCCTTTAAGCGATATTCTCTCAACGATAAACTTGCCGTAGTATCATATGCTACGTGTGGTGGGTGTCCTGGTGGGAATGTAGAAAATGTGGTTACAGGTATGAAAATATACGGTGCACAAGCAATTCATTTTGGAACAGGTTTTTTAGCCGGATATCCACCATGTATCTATGTAGAGGTCCTAAAAAAATTTGCTGAAGAGAAGACGGGATTGCCTGTGATAGTAGGAACACATCCAATGCCTACAAATTATATTGAGATGCATGGAAAATTGGATGATTGGTCTAACTTACATAAAAAAATGCTTGAAGAATATGAATTGTTATTGCCTGAAGAAACAATTAAGTATGATTCAACACTCCCTATATATATCCAAGATTTAGAAGTTGAAATTGGAAAGAGATAGTTTACTAATTCAATATTAATCATTGTTCGATAGTTCGATTTCAATTGTTCTACCTTTCTGAATGGTAGTGGCTAAACTTTGTCTTGCGGAACTTAAGGAACGCCATATGGTCCCTCGAGAAACATCTAAAGTATTTGCTGCCTCTTCTTGGGTTAAACCAACGCTATCACATAATCTTAAACATTCTAATTCCAATTGTGATAATTTTATAATCACATGACCTGATATCTGATCCCATTGAAATTGCACGTTTGGGGCGACTCTTGGTCGTCCTCTCATTCGCCCTCTAACCTGTCCTCTTCTATGTCCACGACGATGTGTTCTCCCCTTATGTTTTTTCGTTACGTCATCGTTTGAGTCAATATTATTGTTTTCCATAATATAATCTACCTCATGGCAATATAATATCTTTTGCAAGTAAGTTAATTAATTGGTATTGCACAAAAATGAAATTTAAGCTTT